>JAKVCT010000448.1 GCA_022448995.1 Saprospiraceae bacterium | reverse complement strand
AACCAATCCAGGTAAGTCTTATCACATAGAGGTATCACAGCCCAATGGTTTTCCAATTTATTTAGGGAGTGCAACTCTAGTGGCAGGAAAAGAAGGTTGTAATCCCAATTTAGATGGTAGTTTTAACACAGGATTTTTGCCACAGGTAATTCCATACAACTCTGCACTTTTCATAGATACAGATTGTCAACCCAATCTTGGTTCATATGACCCCAATGATAAAACAGGTTTTCCTTTAGGTTATGGACCTAATCATTATATCACAGACAGCACAGACCTAGATTATCGCATACGCTTTCAGAATACAGGAACAGATACTGCCTTTTTGGTGGTAATTAGAGATACAATTTCGCCACATTTAGATCTAAGCACTTTGCAGATTGGTGGAGCAAGCCACAGTTTTACTTGGCAAGTGGTAGGACCAAGAGTATTAGAGTTTACTTTTGCGAACATTATGTTGGTGGATAGTACTACCAATGAACCTGAATCGCATGGTTTTGTGACCTATGGTATTAGACAAACTCCTAATAATCCAATTGGAACAGTGATCAATAACAGTGCAGCTATTTATTTTGATTACAATATACCAATTATTACCAATACTACCTTTCATGAGGTAGCGGAAGATTTTATTGTGACTATTATTCCTACAGATGAAAATAGTGTAACAGATCAAGGAGAATGCTTTACAAGTTTAGTTCCTACACAACCAACCATTGCTAATGTTCAGGCGCAGAATGTTACCAATGACGCTCCTAGCAATTTTCCTGTGGGTATAACCAAAGTAACCTGGACTATTACTGATAATCTGGGCAATATATACACGAGCACACAGGATGTAGTTGTCACCGATAATGAAGCACCGCAAGCAATTTGCCAAGATTTGATCTTGCAATTAGATGCATTAACCAGTACAGTAAGTTTGACGGAAAGTCAAGTAGATAATGGTTCTTCAGATGCTTGTGGTTTGGCAAGTTTGACCCTAGACCAATTAGATTTTACTTGTGATGATTTAGGTACACAAACCATAACTTTAACCGTAGAGGATGTGCATGGAAATATCTCAACTTGTACGGCAGATATTACAATTAATGATGATGATATAGATAATACTGTGAGTAAAACAGGAACTACATTAACAGCAAATGCTCAGGGTGGAACGATTACTTATCAATGGTTAGATTGTGATAATGGAAATAGTCCAATTGCAGGAGAAACTAATGCGGTTTTTGAAGCTGACCAGAATGGTTCTTATGCCGTAGAAATTGATTATGGCAATGGTTGTACTTATATTTCTGACTGTGTTGATGTCTTGACTGTTGGAACAATTAACGCAGAAACTATACAGGTAAATTATCAGATTTATCCGAATCCAAGTACAGGAATTTTTCAAATTGAACATTCCAAAAATGGAAATTTCCAAGTTGAAGTGTATGATGCTTTGGGACGCGTAGTTTTAAGTCAAACTAATCCAATGACATTAGATCTAACTGCTGTGACGAATGGTGTTTATAAGGTGACTATTACCGACGACAAGGGAACTTATCAGTATAAACTACAGAAACAGTAGGAATGAATCTTAAAAATAATATTTGATTTTAATTGCATTTTGTAATCTGAGTTTCCGACTCAATCGATTTCCAATAGAGAAGGAAAGTATACTTAGGTTTTATACATTTTATTCAGTTCTAGACAGGAGTTTGCTTGGGGGCAGACTCCTGTTTTTTGCTTTGAAGAGTGCTTCGAGGTTTATAAAAAATAAACGAACTATCTACTTATATAAACTTATTTTTTTTTGGGAAATAGCTTTTGTGTAGCTTATAAATATTGGGTTTTTATTTTAATTAACAGTGATAAAAAAGGTTTTTTGTTATTTCGTATTTAGATTATTTGGTGAATATTTATAAAAAGCAAATAATATTATTCGTATACAAGTGGTAGAACATAGATTAGCCTAACTATTCATTTTCTCATACTATAAAGACAAAGTTCTATCAACATAAAACCTAACCTTAACATGCAAATTTTTAATAAGATTGTTTATGGACTTTTATTTACTCCTATGTTTTCTTTTGCTCAGCAACAGCCTCATCACAATCATCAATTTTGTGGGGTAAATGGGCATATGAATCAAGCTATCAAAGAAAAAATGTTCTTAGAACGCAGCTCTGTTTCTATGGATGCTATTGAGGAACTTCAGAGCCGAAGAGCTGCTATTAATATTCCAATTACCTTTACCAATTTAGGAGATGGAGAAGGAAATGGATACACAGATATTGATAAAATTTTGGATGTTTTTTGTGCGCTGAATGATGGATATGGAAACATGAATGTTCATTTTCACATGAAGTTCCCAATTCGTTATTTAGACAATTCCAATGCCTTTTTGGATGCTTTTGATACAGGAGGAGGAACAGCAATGAGTTTCTTCAAAAGACCGAATAGCTTGAATGCTTATGTTGGACCTTCTTCGAATAACCCAGCAGCTAGTTTTTATTCACCTTCAGGTGATTATGTTTTCTTATTGAATAGTCAAATAGATGGACTGAATGGAGGAAAAACGACTCGTCATGAAGTAGGACATTTTTTTTCTTTGCCACATACCTTTTCTGGTTGGGAGGGGACAGATGTTATTTCAGAATATGGTTGCGATACGCTTGTTCCAGGACTTTTAGGATTTGTTCCAGAATACGTTGAGCGTACAGGGGATAATGCCAATTGTGGTTTTGCAGGTGATGGTTTTTGTGATACTGAAGCCGATTATTATTCAAATCGTGTGCATTGTTCTCT
>JAKVCT010000447.1 GCA_022448995.1 Saprospiraceae bacterium | reverse complement strand
AGGGACTTCCACAGAAAACGTTCTCAATATGGTCCTTTTTGAACTCTTTTTGACCACGCCTGACTTGTTTGGTTTAAAATCATAATAAATGACCTCTTTGTTTTTCTTCTCATTGAATTTAAATGATTAAAAATCGATATTTATCGATTTTGAAGCATCGATAATCACCTTAGAACCATCAGGAACCTGAGTAAGTGCACGCTGGATATTCGCCTTATTAATGAAGGTTACATCCTCTGCTAGATTAAGCCTGATAACTCCATCCTTAAGATCTTTCTCTTTTTCAAATAGGAAAGGTTTCTTAAAGTTATTCCAAAGTATAAAGAAGATTGCCACAACAAGACCTAATCCAATACCTACAAGAAGATCTACTGTTACGATTGCCACAATTGTAACTATGAAAGGTAGAAATTGACCTATACCCTGCTTATACATAACCTTAAATAAAGATGGCTTAGCCAATTTGTACCCTACAATAAATAGAATAGCCGCTAAACTCGCTAAAGGTATAAGATTAAGAAGATCAGGAATGATCATTACAGACACCAATAAAATCACACCGTGAAGGATAGCAGCCATCTTTGTGCGCCCACCAGACTGAATATTTGTTGAGGAACGAACAATTACCTGTGTGATCGGAAGTCCACCAATCAAACCAGAAACTAAATTCGCTACACCTTGAGCCTTCAACTCACGGTTAGGTGGAGAAACTCTTTTTTGTGGATCTAGTTTATCCGTAGCCTCCAAACAAAGAAGGGTTTCTAATGAAGCGACAATTGCGATAGTGATTCCTGTTACCCAAACTGCAGGATTCGAAATTGCAGAAAAATCAGGAAAAGAGAAAAGTCCAACAAACCCTGAGATATCTTCCGCTACTGGAATATTTACCACTTGACCAGAAGTCAAAGCAAGATTAGGATTAGAAGCAAAAATCATATTTAAGATTACACCAAGAATCACGACAACCAGTGGAGCCTGAATCAAAGTGAAAAGCTTAATTTTCTTCATAAAAGGCTGTTCCCAAAGAATCAATATAGCTAAAGAAATACTAGTTATGATTAAAGCACTTGTGCTAATAGCGTCGGTGTAGCTAGCAAGAGACTCTTGTAAATTAGCAAAACTAAAGCTGTAGCCATCAAAAAAGTCTTTAGTTATTCCAAGACCATCTGGAATCATTTTTTTGAAAATAACAATACCAATACCAGATAACATACCTTTGATAACTGAGGAAGGGAAGTAATATCCAATGATACCTAGCTTAAGGAAACCAAAAGTTAGCTGAATCAAACCTCCTATCACTACTGCAACAAGGAAGATATCAAATGCACCTAAATCCTGAATGGCCGTTAGAACGATTGCAGCAAGACCAGCTGCTGGTCCACTAACACCCAAAGCAGAACCACTAAGTATACCGGCTATAATACCACCTACTATACCAGCAATAATACCTGAAAATAATGGGGCTCCAGATGCAAGAGCAATACCTAAACAAAGCGGTACAGCTACGAAAAATACTATTATCGATGCGGGGATGTCGCTTTTCAGATTTGCGAACAAGTTGTTATTCTCTTTACTCATTTGTATTCTCAATTAATTCATTACAGTTGAATCCCAGGGGAACCTCAACAATTTTAGGCATAAGGATTTTAGACGACAAAAATAAAAACTATCTCATTTAATAGCAATACTATCACACAAAATAGTCTAATTATTACAATTCGTTAACATTTACGCATTTATATCTTTATACAATTTAACAAAGCTATAAGCATAAATCGACGCTACCATTTCATTACCAATGTTTTACAACAAAAAAACCTTCAATCAGACAACTTTTTTGTTACCCCTTTTCTCTTTTTAAAATAAAACAGGATAGATTTTATACTGCTTTAAAACGATCAATAAACAACACAAGAGCATAGCTGGTTGCCGTAAGGCCTCTGTTTAGGTAATAAAAAACAAACAGGTCTTGTAAACTTTATGGCCCGATAAAGGCCGAGAGGAATCTAGCAAGCTAATGATCAACAACAAAGTAAATAATCACCCATTAGTATTGTTCAGAGTGAACATATTGAATACCAATCCAATGTCCTATTACCTGATGGCTTCCACTAAAGTATACCCTATAGCTATTCAAGCCAATATAAATATTGGAGACCGCAAAACTATCAATGCTGTTGAACGGACTAGGAAAGTGATGATAATACCCGAACCATAAACAGATCCTTATTAGCAAGGTGGAATAGGACACAATAAGAACCTAAAAAAATAAAGCACCGATTCTATTTCAGTGCTTTATTTTTGCATGTAATCTATTTTGTTTCAAATCCCCAAAATACATCCCCGTGATAAACTTCTGGCGGGCCAGTGAAATAGGACTTCATCCCACCCATGATTTGATTAAACTTCTCCTGAGCCTTTGCTACCTGATCAGCATTATCGTATTCAGATATACCAATCACTTCTGTTGGTGATACTGAAATAAGCTGAACTTTGTTTAAGCCCTCAATAGTATCAATTAAATGGTTCATGCTTTCTAAATGGGCTACCATTTTATCTTTGTCTCCCTCCTTATGCGAAATCTTTGTTACTCGATAATACATTTATTTGGTTTTAGTTTGAATAATAAAACCTAATGTAATTTATTCTCACCAAACAATCCATAATACACTACTAACCAACAACATAAAAACAAATAAAACTTAACCTAAAGCAAAGAACAAAGCCAGCCCACGAGGAAGAATTAAGTATGTAAGACAGACTACACATTGTGTTTTCATCAATTTGTACTAATCCTTAGCTCTGCTATTAAAGGTCGATGATCGGAAGCCAAGGGTTCCTTTAAAAGACGAATCTGTTCGAGATCTATGGATAAAACAGCTGAACTTCGAAGGATAAGATGATCAATCTCTGCTTCTTTATCTCCCTGGAAACTCATGCAATCAGGTCCTTTTTTTGCAAACACAAAACCATTCTCTTTAAAGAATTGCATTGTGGGTGAATCTGGTGTACAATTAAAATCTCCTGTTACAATAACAGCAGCATTGGAAGCATTCAAGTATTGCATTAGCGCTTTGGCCTGTGCAAGACGACTCTTTGTACCTTCCAAACCTGAAATCCAGTCAAAG
>JAKVCT010000446.1 GCA_022448995.1 Saprospiraceae bacterium | reverse complement strand
AGTGAACAATTATCTAAGCAAACCAAGGATGAGTTAGATCGGTACATGGATGAACATTTTGGTGTTCCTCCTGAGCTTAGAGAGCTATTCAAAGATAGAGTATTAATATTTTAGAATTTTTATAATGAAACTGAAATAAGTAAGAGAAAAATAATAGCCTCTTGATTATAAGGAGACTGTTCAATAAACTGTGTCAAGGAAAAAAGTAAAAAAGCATAACTTTATAAAAAAGACACAGGTATGGGACAAAATTTAGAATGGGAAAAATTTGAGCAAGAAGCACTAGAGAAGCTAAAATCTGGGGGCAAATTGGGAGGTAAAGATGGAGTAATGGCTCCATTAATCAAACACCTATTGGAAAGTGCCTTGGGAGCAGAGCTAGATAATCATTTAGAGGAAGATAAAGCCTCTGGCAGGACGAATCGTAAAAATGGGAAGAGTCGTAAAAATCTAAAAACAGACTACGGGAAAATAGAACTGGAAACAGGTCGAGATCGAGAGGGGCGCTTTGAGCCACAACTCGTAAAAAAGCGTCAAACGACCTTAGGAGAGGACTTAGATGAGAAGATTATTTCGATGTATAGTCGTGGGATGAGCTACTCAGACATACAAGAGCATTTGTTAGATTTGTATGGATTAAGCCTTTCTAAAGGTCAGCTGAGTACCATAACCGACAAGGTATGGGAGCAGATTAGTACCTGGCAAAATCGTCCACTAGAAGAGCTATATCCTATAATTTGGATGGATGCTATTCACTTTAAAGTTAAACATGAAGGCTATATTCAAAGTCGGGCAGTATACATAGTTTTAGGAATTAATAAGTATGGGCAAAAAGATTTATTAGCACTACATCTATCTGAAAATGAAGGAGCTAAGTTTTGGTTACAGGTCTTAACAGATTTACAAAATAGAGGGGTTAAAGATATTCTGATTGCCTGTATAGATAATTTAACAGGATTTAGTGAAGCAATTCAAAGTATTTACCCCAAAACAGAAGTACAACTTTGTATAGTTCATCAGATTAGAAATAGCTTACGTTATGTAACGAGTGAGGATAATAAGCCATTTATGAAGGATCTCAAGAGCGTTTATCAAGTATCTAAAAAGGAAACAGCAGCAAAAAACTTGGATGCGTTAGATGAAAAATGGGGTGCAAAATATCCAGCAATCCTAAAATCTTGGCGTTCCAATTGGGAAGAACTAACTGCCTATTTCAAATACAGTGCTCAGATTAGAAAGGTTATCTACACCACCAATACAGTAGAGGGATTTAATCGCCAAATTCGGAAAGTAACTAAGTCTAAAGGAGCCTTTCCATCAGAAGATGCTCTGCTCAAATTAGTATGGTTAGCAAGCCAGAATATTATGAAAAAATGGAGCTCTGCTTTATCTAATTGGGCATTAGCTGCACAACAGTTTTACATCCACTTTCCTGAACGATTTGAGATGGATTTGAATATGGGAGGTGATTAGCCAGAGATAGATTTTCCCTCTGAAAAGTCCCCTTTTTTATGAGGGCCTTTTCAGAGGAAAAAAATAGTAGTTATTTAATTTGACACAGTTTATTGAACTATATCATAAGTTCCAAGTCAACATTAATGAATAGTAAAATCAATCGATCTTTTTGCAGTTGTCTGCGTTGAAAAGCCTCGTGATAGCTAAGGCTATCCCTATGTTTTTCTCCTTGTCTACTATCAAAAACCTCTGGGATTTTAGTTATTATTTATTCTGACTTGGTACTTATAATCTAATATTGGCTCCTAATATAGAACTATTCTAGCAGATCACCCAAAAGGGTGAAGAGAAGAACGCAGAAAGAGTTTAGGTTTAGAATAGATTAACCAAGCAAGGCATTAAAAAACGAGGTTATAAATTGAAGTTGTTCAAAAATAAGCTATCAAAGACTATCAGAATACTGATTATTACTATCTCGTCGTTGCTTTTTCAGCAGATAGCAACGGTTAGTTTTTTTTTAATGCTTATAATTAGTTTATAAATCAGAACTTTAATACTCTGTAAACATATTCACTTATTTACGTTACAGAGTATTAGGCCTATCTTAAGGACCCTTCTTAAATAACTTTATTAGCTAAGTTGTATACCTTTTATTTTAGTAGGATATTTTCAATTGACTGTATTACAGTATATTAGGATCCGTACCTTAATAGATCGTATTATCGTCTTATGAATACAAAATTACCACCTTCATCACCCGTCTGAGGTAGAATCCCAAACTGAGGAATTTGGTTATTAGGACTGTTGTAGATAACAGCAGGTTTAATCTTAGAATACAAGGCTTCAGCAGATACACAACCGCTAGTGTTTTCTTTTAGTTTTTGAACTAGATATTTGAAGAAAATACTTTCATCAGGTACAATAGTACCAGCACCACTTGTCATTGCCCTACGACTACTCACTCTGGCCATTTGTTCGCAGGCCATCTGATTAATATCTCTATAGCCTCCATTCAAAATAGCACCACTGAAACAAGCATCTGCAATCACCAAGGTATGTTTGGTATTGATACTATTGATATATTCGCGCAACTCAGCATTAGAGAGCCAGCTTGAGCGACTACTTTGTTTTGCATCACTAGGTAACCAATAACCAATATCATTCTTAACAACTCCATGTCCAGAATAAAAGATTAGTAGGTTGTCATTCTCGCCAAGACGCTCTTGAAGATAAACGAGTTTATCAATAATATTATCCTTTGTAGGGTTTTTGAGTAGATAAACATCTCCAGATTCAAAGGTGTAGTTGTTGGTCAGCGTTTGTTGGAAAGAAGTGGCATCTGCAATTGGTTTTTCTAGATCGCGGATAGCCATATCATCATAGTTTTGTATACCTATAATTAATGCATGGTAGTTACCTGAACTCTTAGCTTTATATTCTATTGTACGCAGTTCAGACATTGCAGAGTTGTTATTGGTAATCACCTCGATCTCGACTTTGTTCTGCCCCGGATCTAGACTAATACTTTGGTTGACCATTTCGGAACAATCCGATTCTACGCCTAAACCTCTAGATACATAGCTTTTACCATTGACATAGACTTTGATGGTCTTAATATCTGCCTCTGAATAGATACAAGCTTTAATAGGGTAGGAGGATTCTGTGGTAGATGCAA
>JAKVCT010000445.1 GCA_022448995.1 Saprospiraceae bacterium | reverse complement strand
TACTGAACGGTAGAAGGATCTCCACCTCCATTATGAGTCAAGTCAATGATCACAGCATCTGCCTGACTCATTAATTTCATATAAGCATCAGTAGTTTCTCTAGCTCGATCTAGGGGAGCAAAGCCTCTTAGATCTAAATAGGCCACATTTCCCTCCAATAGCCTTAATCCCATAAAACCCTGATTAAAGGTGCGGTAAGAATTAATTTGATCCATCCGCTGTTCCGCCCTTCCTTCCAGAGCGTTCTCAGCTGACCTATAGTTATTTTGCGACATCACCCGCAAGTGTTTATCCTTAGTAGTACCCTGGAGCACCTCAGTAAGAGCAATGGCGAAAGAAGCATCCTCTTCGAATTCATTAAATTCCCCAGCTTCCAACCGCTCTTGAAGATCGACTGCAGCTTTTTCGGCCACATCGGGGTAAATATAGAATTCCGTAATCAGCTCTGACACCCTTCCAATCACCTCCTTTTTATACTCATAACTTAAATGAGCTTCCTGAGCTCCAAGGATTTGAATAGACAACAAAAACAATAGAATAGAGTAGTACTTCATCTTTTTAACCAAACCTAAGAGCAATAAAACTTATCCCCATAGATCAAGTGTAAATTAAGCCCTATCAAATGTAAATTATTGTTAAAACCACTTCCAAAAGTTCTCAACTATCAGCAATAAATAACAGAATCCATAGTAATAAAAACGATTTCTTACAGTCTCACCTTATATGCGATAAAACGCTACTTTATGAAATTCCAAAAGAAATAAAACTGGTCTAATTTTTTAGCAACCCAGGAAATTCAATATCCCCATTAGGCTCACAAACACGAAGTATGCAACACCAATTTTTTCCCGAGCTAGGAACAGCATTTCCCCCTTCACCCTTAGGATTAATACGTACAATCACCGTTCCATCTGGATTTCGAATAGAAGAGTAATAACTCGCATTATATCTGTTTTATCATTAGGTATCAAATACTTTTCCGCATCATTGTATACTGTCAAAGACCAATACCCATCTTCGTTTTTTAATCATCCCTGCTTGAATTTTGACTTCATTAATATCAGGAACTAAAAAAAGAAAATCCCCCTCTCCTCGAATTTGAATTTTACGTACAGGCTCCATGACTTCCTCTTTAGTATCGACAATCACTTGTCGAGTTAGGGTTACTCCTTGATAAATCTTTAAAACAATCTCGTGGGCATCCTCAATCGGAATTTTCTGATACGCTGAACGAATTATTAATAGCTTTTTAGGTTTGACATAAACCTCCACAAAATGATTCATATTAAATACTGATAAAGAATAGTATTTATCCTATTATGGTACTGTAATGACTTAGGGCTTATTCTAAATAGCGAATCAAGAATAGCCGTTGTTCACATCTACCTGAGGGATAGCCCTAAAGGACGTACAATTTTTAGATCTAAAAAGATCAACTCTTTTTCTCAGATATAGACAAAACAAACAATATGGCTGCTAAAGGAACAAACACATAATTAATAACTCCTCCTGGAGCAGTACCTGTAGTCACTATTGGCTTTAAAAACCCAAGTAACAAACGCATCAAATACTCAAAAAAAATGAACACATACATCAAGGGAATCAAAGCTTTATACCTCCAACTAACGATTACATAAAACACTCCCATAATCAGCTGAGATAATCCCCAAAGAGAGAAAATAAGAACCACTACACTAGCCCCTTCTTCCGAAAAAGTATCTAAGGGAATCGTAGCGATGCTCTGTGCACCTCCATCAGAAGCAAACATGTGTATCAAGCTTCTCACAACTGTCATGACAGTGAATAAGTAGAAAAAATATAAAGCGATCTTTCTCCCTTTATAATGGTCATTTATCTGCTTTGGTAAAACCTTCATAAACTCATTTCTATTTATCTACAAAAAAGAAAACGTATCTAAACATGACTACTAATCCACACAGGTAATTAATATACTCAAAGTCTTGCAAATAAATTGTTTCTATCAAAGCCTATAATCTGTCGTCTCAGACTTTTCAAAAATTAAGACCTACAACTAAGTTATACTATAAATACCCAAAAGCCTTCACAAGACAAAGAGACTAAAGCCAATCAGTACTTTTCAAAAAAGGCTTAGATCTAGATTCCTCAATTTGACCAAAACGTATCACTATCCATATATTCAAGACATTTTCACCCCAATTTATTTACAACACAATCAATAGCACAATTTGATATTTAATTGACATTAGACAAACTCCCTTCTTAATTAAATAAAAATAAAATAGAGAGTAATCGAGATAAACTAACTGCAATATATTTTAAGAGAATAGTAATAATATTTGTATTATTAATATATAATCTTCTCTAACGTAAAGACCAAGAAATGACTAACTTTTTGTCTAATGAAGCACCCATCACCATTCTAGGAGGCGGTATATCCGCTTTGTCCACAGCCTTTTTCTTAATTAAAGTAGGCCATAACCCACAAAAAATCACCATAAATCAAAAGTTAGACACCTGGGGAGGAAATGCCAGAACTGTCTTCGTCTACCAAAATAAGAAGGAGGGTCTACACGGAATCATGAAATACGATATGGATGTGTCCGATCCTTTCGAACCTAAGCTTTTACTGGATCTATCCTTAGATTGTTCCAACCAATTCCCCAAAAAGGCTTTGTGTGAAGAATTTCCCGAAAGAGTAATCAAAAATAATAAAGAACGAATTGTAGTCCCTCTTAGTAATAACCATATCATTCCTGCAGAATCAGCCTACATCGTTAATTCCTCCAATTACAAAAATTATAGGCAAATAATTAAAGAACTCAATTTTTACAACGCATACTGGGATAACAATACTAGATCGGTCATCACAGATGAATTCCGATTAGACCTCAAAGGGTTTTTATATGGACTTTGGAAAAAGCCCCACCTCCTTCCTGCTTTGATCCAAATGTCTAAGCGCTTGAAAAAATTGAATCAAGCCTCTGACAACTACCTAAAAAAGAATAATCTAAGACCTGATGAAGTTACTGTCAAAAAAGTCTTTGATGGATTAGGCTGGAGCCATTCTATGTATGAAAAAATGACAACTATTATTATATCATGCTTAACTGGAGAGTCTACCGAAAAATATAATAATACCTTTTCCTTGAACT
>JAKVCT010000444.1 GCA_022448995.1 Saprospiraceae bacterium | reverse complement strand
AAACCTATTCCTTAAAATATACACAAAAGGAAGCAATTGATTTCGTAAGTAATGATTTGTTGTATTTATCAGATGAAAAAAGTATTTTGGGATCAGCTCGACTTTACAGTTATTTGTTAGAAAGAGAGCACAGAAAAGAAAGTTTTTATAAGCTGAAAGTAAAAGGGCTTAGATTGCGACAACCCAAGATAGGTGATAGGAAGATAGAGTTGTTTTTTGAGGTTAATAGAAAACGAAAAATTACTTATAGGGTAGAGTGTATAAGTACTTTTTACAGCAAAAAAGTAAGTGTAAAAACGACTAAATTTGGTGAGAATAAGCTGAAATTACCTCTACCCAAAACCATGCAGCAGAATGCAAGTTTTTTGTATAAAATAGTTTTACGACCTATTGGCGAAAAACCCATTACTATTGGTTTTCAGTTCGAAAAAGAGTTGGAATTTCAGAGAGATAATCAGTGACTCATAGATATTATAATTAAGCTAATAATGAAAATATTACATACTGCAGACTGGCATTTAGGACAGAAGTTTTTTCACCGAGATCGGAAAAAAGAACACCAAGCAGCACTGGATTGGTTGGCGGATTATATTATTGAGCAAGAAGTTGAACTACTACTTATTGCCGGGGATATTTTTGATACAGATTCACCACCGAATTATGCACGCAAAATGTATTTTAATTTTATGCGTCGTTTGGTGGATACTTGTTGTAAAGATATCATAGTGGTAGCGGGAAACCATGATTCTCCTAATATGTTGGATGCATCCAAAGAGCTATTTGCCTTGATCAATGTCCATGTCGTTGGTCATATCCCTAAAGATAGAACGGAGCAGATTATAGAAATAAAAGATAATACCGGAAAGCTCAAGGCAGTTATTGGTGCAGTGCCTTATTTGCGGGACAAAGATATCCGAAAGAGCGCAGCAGGAGAGTCGTCCGAGCAACGTGTAGAGAATATTCGAAAGGGGATTACGCAGCATTATTTAGAAATAGATGATGCTTTACAGACTTATTATAATCAAGATATTCCAATCATTGTTACAGGACATCTGTATGTAGCAGGCTCACAACGTGGAGAACGTCCTAACACGATTCATATTGGTTCCTTAGATATTGTAGATGCTAGTATCTTTCCGGAGAATTTTACTTATATAGCACTTGGACATTTACATCGCCCACAAAAAGTAGATCGTCAGGATCGAATTCGGTATTCAGGAGCATTGATTCCTTTAGACTTTAGTGAATTGAATTATGATCAGGTAGTTAAATTAGTGCATTTTTCAGGTAAAGAATTAGAACGGATCCAATGGGTAAAAGTACCCAAATTGAGAAAGTTGCGTCATTATACAGGAACAATAGAGGAAATTAAAGAACGCTTGAGTGGAATGGATAAGGTTGTGAACCTACCAACATGGGTTAAGGTAGATCTTCTTACAGATACCTATTTGCCGAATTTAGCGGATGAATTAAATGCCTTGATCGAAGGAGATTATGCAGAATTATTTGTCTGCAATCAGCGTTCTACTCAGTACTTGGTCAAAGAAGAAGCTGAAGAGCTTCCTATTCGCAGCTTAGCCGATATTACACCATTAGAGGTTTTTGAACTATGCCTAGAACAAAGGGGAGTGAATGAAGAAAAGGAAAAGGAGGAGTTGGTGGATAGTTTTAAAGAGTTGATTTCTTGGATGAAGGAGCAGGATAAGGAATGATATGGATCACTTTTCTAACTAAAGATATGGATCACTGGAAATATAGGGCTGTCTGAAAAAGTAGGCATTGGCCTTGGGAACCAGAGCCTTACTAGGTGAGGTATTGAACCTTCTGTGCTGAGCATCTTGTGGTTCAAGTAGCTTTAAATTAGAGGGTTAAAATTGTTTAGATTTTAACTCTAATCAAAATTTAAGAGAATAGTACTTGAATCTTAGTGTTTTTAATAGTTTGATTATCAATGTAATGCTTTGTGAAAAAACTGAAACTAAAAAAATAAAACATTACCAACTATTTAAGAAAATTTTGCGTACTATACTTTTAGACAGCCCTAAGACAAAATACAAAAATATGATTCATAATATTTTTAGGGAAGTGGGCAAAAATTTTCAAACTTAGGCTATTTTGAAGAATTTCTCTTTCTTGGAAATACTTACCAAAATAGCAACTTACCTCCCCATTTTAATTCATCAAACGCGCTCAATATTATTTTAACTTCAACTTCACTTGTTTGATTATTTTTGCCCACTATCTACATAATAACAATTTGTTGATTTTTTAATTTTTTAAAGTTAAACAACTTTATTATAGTCCGTGAAATTTTGAAAATTTCTCAGGATGATTTCTCAGAATATATTTTTAAATGATTGATTTTTGATTATTTGTAAGGCTAACCCCGAATGGCTAGTTTTACTTATTATTATACTTAATTTCTTCAAAATATTCACGGACTATTGGAATACTGGTAAACTCAATAAGATCAATGCTTTAGATACAGTAGGTGTAGAATTAGTTTGCTTTATATATTATTTTTTATGTAAGTGAAAATTGACTAATTATAGATTGAATTATTCTTTCTCACCTTTCCTTCTTAGAGCTTCAGCTAGCATAAGGTTATGTTTATATATTTTTTGCTGTTCTGCCAGTTGATCATCAGACAAAGGTGTTAGATAAGTGATTTCTTCACGAATAGGCTTTTCTGCTTCTACTCGTCTTTTTTTCTTTATTTTCCACTTCCAAAATTTTAACCATTCCAATCTTTGTTCCTTCCTAAGCTGCTCATTTAGTTGCTGCGCAGCCAATATATCAGCTTGATATATAGCGTCTTGTCTAGCCAGTCCTTGTTCCGTTAGTGGTTGTATATATTCGTCTGGATTTAGATCAATACTAGGAGGATGTTCAAGTACTCTATTATTAATAGATCTGTTGGATTGATCAACAGTAGCTACAGATAAAGTTGTGATCACTCCTGAACGTTTGGGTGTAGGAACAACATCAGGCGCTTCTCTAGTTTTAGGAAGTTCTGGTGAGGAATCTTCATGAACCCAATTGCTATTGATCTCTTGATGTTCTAGCCTTGGATCTAATTCTTCAGACATCCCATATCGACGTACATTTCGTTTGTGGGTCAAAAACCATTTATAGAGCTCAG
>JAKVCT010000443.1 GCA_022448995.1 Saprospiraceae bacterium | reverse complement strand
AAGTTTGTGTACAGATGGATTATTTTCTTTAGAACAATTTAATGACAAGGTGTATCCAGTACTTCAGTCGACTGAAGTACTGGATTTTATCTTGCATCGCCATTTAGATAACGTTCGTTTAGATTATCAACTACAAGCTAAATTTATTCAGCTAGAACAAAATTGGGGATTAAAACCTAATGATGACTTAGCCATTATACAGCTACTTTTTTGATTTTTTAGTGTTTTTAGAAGGAATTATCTAAGTTCTTTTACATTTGTTCAGAACTTTCAGTAAAAAATGAAAACAAAGTTTTATATTTATTCGTTAGAATGGTAAAATGGAGATTTAGATGCATCTCTACGCACCCATCAAGGGTTAAATATCAAAATAATATTTATGCAAATTATCAATATAAAAGACTGGGGCTTAGGTATCCATACCGATGGATCACCCCTTGTTATATCAGGCCCATGTAGCGCAGAAACCGAGCAACAAGTACATCAAACCTATTCAGCATTAGCAAAGTATCCCGTACATATTTTACGAGCTGGTATTTGGAAACCTAGAACTCGCCCCAATTCCTTTGAGGGTGTGGGAAGTACTGGTCTACAATGGATCAAACAAGCAGGAAAAATGGCAGGTTTGCCGGTCTGTGTAGAAGTCGCTAACGCCCAGCACGTGGAGGAAGCACTCCAAGCAGGTATTGATATTTTGTGGATTGGAGCTCGAACTACAGTCAATCCTTTTGCTGTACAAGAAATCGCCAATGCACTAGTGGGTATAGATATTCCTGTTATGATCAAAAACCCTATAAATCCTGATTTAGAACTTTGGATTGGAGCAATAGAACGTTTGTACCAGGCTGGTATTCGTAAGCTGGCAGCAATACACAGAGGATTTAGTATCTTCCCAAAAGATGAGTATCGAAACTCTCCTCAGTGGAATATTCCCATTGAGCTGAGAAGACGCATCCGTGGCTTAGAAATCATTGCTGATCCTAGTCACATTTGTGGAAATCGACATATGCTTAAAAATGTTGCGCAAACTGCATTGGATCTCAATTTTGATGGAATAATGCTGGAATCTCACTGCAATCCTGATGAGGCTTGGAGTGATGCAAAGCAGCAAGTTACCCCAGCTCAATTGGGTAATATTCTAGCACAATTGATCAAAAGACAAAAGACAACTAATGATCCTATTTTTAAGCGTGATCTGAAACGACTAAGGGAAGAGATTGATGCTGTAGACTACCAGTTTTTGGATCTATTGCGCAAACGTATGGAATTTGTTCGTGAGATAGGTGATTACAAGAAAGAAAATAATGTAGCAATTCTGCAAATAGAACGATGGGAAGAAATCTATAGAACTCGTATGGTAAAGGCTCCTAAAATGCGTGTAGATATCGAGTTTGTAGAGGGACTATTGCAGGCAATTCACAAGGAGTCTATTCGGCAACAGACTGAAATTCTAAATAAGAAGATACCTATCCACCAAAAATAAGAAGATTTTTGGTTGTAGAACACTTCGGAGTTTACGAAGTAAAACTCCGAAGTGTTCTATGAAGTCCTCTCTGATCATCAATCGGTTAGTTTGATAGGACATTATTTCACGTGACTTATCCAAATTCCAAAAAGAAATCCATCTTATAAGTACTTGATTATTAGCTACTTTACTTAACACTAAAAGTCCCTATTTAGGCACCACAGCCTCCACAGCCTCCACAGCTACTACAACTACTTCCGCAGCTACTATCCCCTCCACCAAAATCTTCTCCACTAAACCAACCACCACTATCCGAACTACTACTGTCAAAATATTCGCCTGTATCACTATCAAAGCCAATATTATTTTCACTCAAAGCATCATCATAGCTTGTATTCTCATCAAAGAATGAATTATCATCTGCTGAAAAACCATCAGTTCCTACATCCATTACGGTATCTCCACTCTCAGAAACTAGACTTGTTTCGTGAATATGAATATGATTGGTACTACACATATCTGACCACATCCATGCATAGAAAAACGCGTCATTTGTTCCATAATAACCATGATAGACAGGATTATAAGCTTCTCTATTCCAAGTATTACGATTTTTATAATTATTTTTCTCCTTCTTATCCTTAGGTAATACAATATTATTCTTACATTCTAATATAATATCATCTACTTGAACAATTTTTTGTATTTGCATACGAATATCATTCAAAAACTTCTCAAACTCTGTACGTTTGTTTAATACAAACTCATTGTAAGTATCTTGATTTTTAAAGATTCCCTGCATAGCATCCTTCACTTGATCTTGATCGCTCAAGTGATTAAATTGATCAATTAGACCATCAATATGAATATCTACTGGATAAGCTCCAACAGCATGTGTTCGGTTAATGGTAATATTAATTAGGTAATGTAAGCTACCATTCTTATGTTCTAAAACCATTTGGATTTTTTCAAACTGCTGAGACATCGCTTCATTCATTTCCAAATCGTATTTATCCAAGGCCTCCTTCAGATCATCGTGTTTACCTGCATTGTCTAAATAGAAGTCTACATCATCATGAGATAATCGAATAAGGTTATTCACACCTAATCCAGCAAATACATTGTATAATTGCTGTAAAATGGAAATTGCGGTAAATGTTTCTTGTTCTTGTCTGTCTGAAACTGTTCCAAAAGTCATAAAATAAAGCATCCGTTTAAATGCTTTTTGAGGTTTTACTTTTCTGATATGTGTTAATTGCGAAGGGTCAACACTTAGGTTTCCACTAAAATACATAGTTGATATGTTTATTCCTTAGTTCATTGGTTATAAATCAAAACCTGAAAGGGAGTCTGTACAGTTAAATCAACGAACTATTATGTGATTATGAATGATTTTTTAAATTATTTGCTTTCCTAAGATAAAAATATTTTCTCGTTTTAGCCAAACTCTCCAATAGAAAAAGCTTGAAGATTCAGTATCAAATCTCCAAGCTTTTAAGTTAAGTAGGTGGACATAAGTAATTTTATAATAACCCCGAAGGGCTCAGTAAAACTAACCCCGAAGGACTCTACAAAGTAAACCCCGAAGGGCTCAGTGAAACTAATTTCTTTTAGAATTTGGACAAATCACGTGAAAAAATGTCCTGTCAAACGTAATAATCAAGACTCAGTTTCGCTAA
>JAKVCT010000442.1 GCA_022448995.1 Saprospiraceae bacterium | reverse complement strand
GACGCGATAAGTTATCGAAGAGGAAAATGATTGTAGAAGTTATATATACATATATATACGGACTCAAACAAGATTAGTAAAATGTTCTCATTCTTGGGTCTAGTAGATTTTCATAATAATTTGCTAGATAATAAAGAGAGAAAAAATGATTCACTATTTTGATCCGTATCATTTGATTATGAGTTGATTCAACCATCAACCGCCGTTTCATTCATTTATTCTGTAGCTCTACTACAGATGCAGACTCAGTATTTATCAAAGTTGCTTGTGTGAACTGAAATCAAAATCTATTACAAAATACTGAGTTGAAAAAGTAAAAAACCCCGTCCTAGAAGTCAATTTACTAGGTACGGGGTTTTCTTTGTATTTAGGCTATTTATTAGCAAGTTCTAAATCTAGACTCTAAACTGTAATTGTCTTTCCATTGCTCTAGTTAATTTTGGAGATAAATGTCTAGAACTCAAATAGGTAGCAACCCCAGCAAAATCTGCAAAAATATGGTGACTATCCAAGGCTCCTTTCAAGTATTTTGCCCCAGACGAACCTCCTGTACCAGAACGCATTCCTATCATTCTCCGTACCATAATCATATGACGATAGCGCCAATTTGCCATCAATTCGTCAATCTGTAACAGTTTTTCCATAAACTGAAAAGGCAATTGCAATAAGGGATAATCTCTGTAAATATTAATAAATAAGACCGCTCTACAAGAAGCTGGACTCAAGCGTGTCTGTCGGTCTTCGCCTCCAAAAAATAAGAGATCGAAATCAGCCATTGCAATTCTAGTCCGTTCAAGGCCTTGTAATCCTTGTTGATAAGTATGCTTATAGGTTGCCCAAAATGGATGTAGGTTGGGATCTGCGCCTTGAGGTACCTCAAAATCTCTCCAGTATTTCTCGATATCCCAAAAAGGAAAACGCTTTAACCACTGATCCACCGCATCAAATAAAGAAAGCTTGGATTCTAAATCATGAATTTTATTGATATCCTCTTCTCGAAGCTGATGCTTGTAATAAGCCTGCTGGTGACGCTCCTTCATGCGCAATCCTAAACTAGTTTCTAGCTGTCTAAACTGATAACTCTGGAATCCAGAAGCAGGTGTTAGCAAATCTCTAAAATCTAGAAAATCCATAGGAGTCATAGTTTCTAAAATACGAACTTGATCTACTAGAATTCTCCAAATTTCTACAATTCTTCTCATTCGTTGATTGACAATCTGTAAGGCACCTGAGTTGTCATTGACTTGATCACTACCAAAGATCTCTAAAATAGAATCTAATTCATAACGGATTTGTTTGAACCATAGTTCATAGGCTTGATGAGTGATAATGAAAAGCATTTCGTCATGGGCATCTACATTCTGTGCCTCACTCTCTGGGAACTGTGCCCCTAAGATTTTATCCAAGGCTAAATAATCCCCATAATATTGTTGCTTTTGGGTATAAGAATTTTTCATAGTGTAAAGCTACTTTAGTCTTTAGTCGTGAAGCGTATCTAAACTTAGATATTTTTCTATTCTAAGCATCATCTTAGACATGCTGCTATATTATTTAATGGTGCGTGACTTCTTTTATTCTTCTTCTTCTCAGAAACCTACTCTTTACCAAGTAGTTAAGTGTTCTGTAATATAATTTCCAAATACTTTTAATCAAATATTCTTGTAGTCGGATCTAACTAATTTCAAGCCAATTTTTAACTGTGTTGGGGCTTTCAGGATTTGCTTTACAAGTCCTAGATATAGCTCTATTTATTCATAAAAATTAAAAGCACTGCCCCCCTCAGTTTTGGCTAAGATCATCCCAAATCTATTCTACAAGTACCTTTTGTCCTCTTACTTAATTTGCAAAAGCACGATAGATATCTAGTCCATTAGCATAAAGCAATAATCCAATTAGGATCAAGAAGCCAATATTCTGAACCACTGTCAAGAATTTTTCGGGCAATGGTCGGCGAATAATCATTTCTATCAAAATGAATAAGGCATGTCCACCATCCAGAACTGGTATTGGCAACAAATTCATAAACGCTAGAATCAAGGATAAAATTGCTGTAATTCTCCAGAATTGGTACCAGTTCCACTCTGCGGAGAACAAACCTGCAATAGATCCAAATCCTCCCAAGGTATCTTGAGCCTTGATTTCCCCGGAGAACATTTGCCCAAAGGCACTAATCTGCATACCTAAGAAGCTCAGGCTCTTGGAAGTTCCTTCAGGAAAAGATTCAAAGAAACCATACTTAACCTTTTCCATTGGAGGTCTTTCAAGCATTACTCCCAAGGTTCCAGTCTCTGATACTTTAGCGCTAATATTCTGGTATTGTCCATCACGTTGTACAATAAAAATAGTTTCTTTTCCAGAATTTTCCTTGAGCTGTTTTTTAATATCCATTGTCCAAACAGAAGTATCTGTTCCAATTCCCACTATGCGATCTCCCACTTTAAATCCAGCACTTTTGGCAGGTTCTTTAGCTACTTCTTGAATAATGAACGGATAACGAGGCGCAATAAGCGCTTTCTTTTTTCGGGAACTTGTCAATGCTTGCTTAGCACTATCCGATACGACTAATACTTGTGTAGCACCATCTCTACGCACCTTAATGGTACGCTTATCAGGACTTTCGGCAAAGACAATTCCTTTGAGTAAAGTCTCATTATCCAAGTATTGAAAAGGTTGGTCACCAACTTCCAATATAACATCCCCATCTTTAAGTCCCATTTGTTGTGCTAACTCTCCCGTTCGGATCCCACCTTCTAGCTGTTGCATCGGAATACGTTCCTCTCCCCAAACAAAAAGTAGCATCGACCAAATAAAGAAACCCAACAAGAAGTTAACAATCACACCACCCAAAATCACAATTAGTCGTTGCCATGCGGGCTTGGAGCGATATTCCCAAGGCTGAGGAGGTTGTTTCATTTGTTCAGTATCCATACTTTCATCGATCATTCCCGCAATTTTCACATAGCCTCCCAAAGGACACCACCCAATTCCATATTCAGTATCTCCTTTCTTGTTCTTCCACAATTTCCAACCAAAGAAATCGAAAAACAAGTAGAATTTTTCAACGCGCATTCCAAACCACCGAGCTGTTGCAAAGTGACCGTATTCGTGCAATACAACTAATATTGATAAACTCAAAATTAGCTGTAATCCAAT
>JAKVCT010000441.1 GCA_022448995.1 Saprospiraceae bacterium | reverse complement strand
GATGTGTATACATAAAGTGCCTTTAAAAAAATATTCTTTCTTGATGAGATCGGGTATCTAAATCATTATTTAAATTTAACTAACATTCACACTAATGCGATTCACGGATTCAGTTAGTAGCTTCTTCAATAATTATGCTACATTTAAAGGCCGCTCTTGTCGTTCTGAGTATTGGTATGCTACGTTATTTTGCTTCATAACATTATTAGCTCTGCAAGCTGTAGAGAAAATGTTAGGGCTTTTCCCAAACAGCGATGACTACGTTCTAGCGAATATCTACAATTTAATTATAATGGTTCCTTCCTTAGCAGTTTTTGCAAGGCGGATGCATGATGTAGGACGATCTGGCTGGTGGTATTTACTAATTTTTACTATCATAGGAGTAATTCCAGTACTTATTTGGCTCACTAGAAAAGGTACAGAAGGTCCGAATAAATTTAATTAGTTAAATGCTTACTATTGAAAACATATTTTACGCCATCCTACCTTCAATATTGGGCGTGGTAATAGTATATAAAAGTGATAAAAACAGAGAGCCATTAAAAAGCATTTTTTATGCTGTCTCTCTGGGCATCTTTTTTTGTATCCCCGCAACTTTACTAATGGTAGTGTTGGTAGAGCCATTTTTTGGAGAAGTTGGGGATGATATATTCGGAGCTTTCATTCACTCTACATTTTATTCCTCTATTCCTGAAGAGCTGTGTAAGTATCTCGCTTTAATTTATATATGGAAGAAGCATAAAGAATTTGATGAAGCGGCTGATTGCATTGTTTATGCAGCCAGTGTAGCACTTGGTTTCGCAGCGATAGAAAATATAAGATACTTGTATGACTTTGGAGAGTCCGTGCTACTTTTAAGAGCGGTTACATCAGTGCCAATTCACGCCGCATGCGGAATGCTTATTGGGGTTGAATTAAGGAAACAACGATATGACAAAAATTACTCAGCTACTGTATCTCATATGGATGCAGTCGTACCTGCAATTACACTTCATGCAGCGTACAACTTTAGTATATATGTAGAGTTATATTATGTATCTATTGGGATAGTAATTCTGAGCTTTTATATGATTAGAAAAATGATTATAGCTAACAAACTAGCATAATTTTTGTAGCTACAATGAAAAAAATATTAACTCTTTTTAGGGTCGCTAACACCAGTCTTGCAATATCGAAGAAGCGACCTACCGAGTGGCTTACTAACCTTATACTATTTTTCTGTATATCAGCAGGTATTTCTCTGACCATAGCATACATATCTGAATCTAAAATAGAATCTACCAATAATTATATAGTAGAGATAAATAACACAAAAGATAATCTTACAGATTGGCTGGTTTGGTCGAATTTACAGAAATTTAAAACCTTGAAGCCCGAGATTGAGCTTGCTGAATACAAGTTAGAGGTAAAGGAACTTACAGAATTCGCATTATTTGATACCCTGCTGGAGGATTCTTACTCACGCTTGCATCGCACATTCCTCGGTACTTACAACTTTTTAAAAGATAATTACTCTGAGGTCTTAGAAAATAGCAGTATTGATGGAGCTGATTATGATAAATACGAAAAGTTATATGATGAGGTAATTAATGCTGACCCATACGATGCACTAGCTTTCGGGATATTTGTCGAGGAAAACAAAAACGACCTTAAGCAGCGGCACAGAATATTACAGTCAGCTATTACTAAACATATCGGTATTTTGGATGAACAATCCTACCAATCTAAAACAGAGATACAGACAATGATGGCTTTCACGACCAAACTCTTGATAACAGCTTTTGTCATTCAGATTCTTATATACATACTTTGGCAATATGTAGAGTTTTCTATTTTCAGAGATGATAAATAAAAAATATATACTAGTTTTATTGGCGGGTTTATTCGGAATACTATCTGTATATTTTGATCAAAGCTGCTATAGGTTAGAAAAAAAGTGTTCCGATCTTTTGTCAGAGATTAATGAGGCTGTATCACTTAAAGAGTTTTGTTTTAGTGTTAATGAGCATCTCTTACATATTGAAGATGAAATAACTAATCTTGAGTCACTCTTTATCGATTTTGATCACAACAAAGCAGTAGATCTTGAAGGCTATTATAATGACGTTAAATCCGAGACTTACGAGATACTTAATGACTTAAATAAGCAAAAAAACTTTAAGCACATCAAGGATGATGGCTTTGATGAACTGCTGTATGCATTAAGATCGAGATCTACATCTTATAATGAGGAATATGACAGCGATTCTAGTTTATTTGATTACACTTTGTATGGGTCTGAAGAATCAAAGATATCGTGGCATGGTAGCTATACCAATTTAATTAATACTTCTTATGATAAGTGGGAGAGTCTTCTAAAAAAAGATAAGGATTTAAGAGAAACACATAACAGTTTAATTTATAAGAGACAAACAGCTATTGTAGCATCCATGATTTCCAGCTTAATTTCGATTTTTCTTATAATTGTATTCTTCAAGTTGATTAGTAGCATGTCTAGTAAGACAGAGACCTCTAACAATATTGATTAGTACTAGATTCATTAATGATTAGTTTTTAGTTATGTTTTTTTCTAAGAAACCAAATCGAAAAACAATAGAGTCCAAAGTTTTCGAAGAGATTAACAACTCCCTACAAAATGTAGGAATGCCCAGAGATCAATCTTTCGAGCAGGCCTTTGAGGATATGATTAGCAGACTAGAGAATTGGGCTGATGGTGAAAATTTAGGTGACTGGAAAAGGTCCATCATGATGGGCGTCATCGAGGAGTATTTCAAAGTTTCATGCAGGCACATAATTAATAGGGAGCAAGCTAACTATTATGTTAAACATGCAAGAAAAAGAATCTTGCAGCTAGCTTAGATAGATTCCAGTGCATCTTCTAACTGCTTGTATAAAATATCTATATTATGCCTGAATTCGCTATCTACCGACTCGTAATAAAAAGTGTTACCACGTCCTACCATATAGTTTTCAACACTTAATTTTGCTTTGGATACCACTATGTCTTTGGCGTAACTATCATTAGCCAAGTAGATTGCCTCACGTCCTTCAATTATGGCCTTTTCTAGGTATCGAACTGCTCTTTTCATAGCTGCTTGAGCAGTTAACATCGTATAGCCGCCTAATTCGTCGAGAGTAACAAATGGATTAGGTCCGACTTGTTTCT
>JAKVCT010000440.1 GCA_022448995.1 Saprospiraceae bacterium | reverse complement strand
GCAATAAAAAAGAAAACTTTGAAGCTAAAGAATTACGTAGAGCATTTAGGTTAGCCCCCCGAACCCAAAGCCATTATTTAGCAGAACTCAAACGCTATGGATTATTAGAAAACTCAGGAGGCAACCGCTATAGAGGCTATAAATACAGCCTAACTAAATACGATGATTACGAGCAAATTAGTACAGATATGAATAGCATATTTGACCAAGTTTTAGAAAAACTAAGTAGGCAAGTAAGCAAAGAGTAGGCAAAAACTTCTTTTGCTTACTGTAGCCTAAGAAAATCAATGAATTAGCTATAGTAGGCAAGTAAGCAATCCAAACAGGTAAAAGGGCAAAAAGATGAGAAAGCTAAATCTAAAAAGTAAACAATATGAGCAGCTCCTAAAAGGGCTAAGTCGCTACCTAAAAGCCAAAGGCTACAGCCATAGTACATGGTATAATGCCACAGGACATGCAAGAGAGTTTTTACATTATCAAGAGGGTCAAAAACGAAAACTAAAAGATTGGAAAGCTCAGGATTTAAAGGACTTTGTAGGGCATTTAAAAACTCGATTACACCAAAGAAGAGCAGGAGCCTTAAGCAGCAGCCATATTAATAAAATTATCCAATCGCTACACCTGCTGCAAGATTATTTAAGCAGTAGTGAACAGTTAGATTTTTATGAACACCTGCCACAACTTAGAAACCATCACCATGAGCCTAATATTTTTACAAAGGAAGAAATAAAGTATTTGTACAGCAGTCTGCAAAGGAATGTATATGGGCTGAGAATGCGAGCGATACTAAGTTTGTGTTATGGCTGTGGCCTTAGAAAAGGGGAAGCGATCCAATTAAATTTAGCCGATATATGGTGGGATAAAAAGCTACTGCAAGTAAGAAAATCAAAGACAGGAAGGGAGCGTCTAGTGCCGATAAATACAAGCATTGTAGAGGATTTTAGGAATTATGCTCAAAGGGCAAGAACACAGCTATTAGGAGAAGAAAAACAAGCAGCTTTTTTAGTCTCTAATCGAGGTGAACGCCTAAGCTCAGGTGCCTTGTATCAAGCCTTCCAAAGCTATTTGAAAAGAATAGGATTGCCACTAAGTGGGCTACATAGCCTAAGACATAGCATTGCTTCTCACTTAGCAAGCTCAGGAATGGAAAGTGCCCAGATCGCCAAGTTTTTAGGCCATAAAACCCTAGACTCCACTCAAATCTATGTACACTTAAATGCTAAAAACAATGAATATAAAAACTTACCTTGACAGCAAGTATAAAGCAGCTACAGCAAGTTCCTATTATAAAGAATGGTTAGCTTTTAAAAGCTACTTAGAAAAAGAGCAAATCCCGATTAATGCCCTAATACATGATACCATAATAAGTTATGTAGAAGATTTACAAAGTAAAGGATTACAAGGGCATAGCATAAATAGAAAACTAGCGATAATAGAACAAGTATACAAAGCCTTGCCACTACCTAAAGTTAATCCAGTACGAGGATTTAGAGTACAAGGGCAGCATAAAAAAGCCTTACTTGCTCCACTCGATTACAAACAGCTAAGTCAATATTTATCGGAGTTTAAAGCAAGTACAGCAATCCAAAAAAGAAACCGATTGATCTTAAGCTTAATCCACCATCAAGCCTTAAAAACCAGTGAAATTAAAGCCCTAAAACTAGAGCATGTAAAGTTAAAGCAAGCACAAATCTTTATCCCATCCGTGCTACGCTCCAAAGCTAGAACCTTGAATTTAACAGCCTTGCAAGTGGTTTGGATGAGTGAATATTTAGCTAAAAACAGATTAGAACTCCCCAATCCAAATCGAAGTAATTTATTTTTAAGTAGTGGAGGCAGTGCGCAGCTAACGAATAGCCTACTAAAGCTTCAAAAGCTCGTTAAAAAGGGGCTTGTAAGCCTACAAAACTTAGCACATTGGCGCTCTAGTGTCATTGTATATTTACTAGAAAATAACTCTTTATTAGCAGTACAATCAAAACTAGGTCACCGCTACGCTTCAAGTACAGAACGCTATCAAATTTATGCAATCAAAAGCCTACAAGAAAGCCTCAAACAGCACCGTCCATTGAACTAGACTTTTATTTTTCAAATGAAAAAAAGAAGGTGAAAAGACTGGAAAAACTCTAGCAAAAAAGGTATCTTAAGGGAATAGAAAAAGTTCTTTTGAAAGCTGTGTAGCAACTAAAAACCGAGTCTAAGATATAGCAATATCAGCAGCTACCCATTTGGTTGGAATATGCCAGGGCGGAGTAAAAATAGTGACCAATATCGTTACGGATTTAATGATCAAGAGAAAGATAAAGAGTGGCTTGGTGGGGCTATCTCCTACAAATTTAGAGTTCATGATCCAAGACTTGGTAGGTTCCTTTCGGTTGATCCACTTGCACCTTCCTATCCTTGGAACTCTACTTTTGCTTTTGCTGAAAATCGTGTTATTGATGGGGTTGAATTAGAAGGGAGACAATGGCAATCAATTGTTTTAAACGCATTAAGAGGAGGAAGAGCAACTAGACAACCTACTCAACAACAAATAGCACGAGATCCTATACGAAATACTGCTGGTGCGATACGACTACAACGTGCAGCTGAAGGAGCTAGGGCTATCCAGCAAATGAAGTCACGATATACTTCTATTAAAGATTGGGTAGAATCACAAGCTACTACAGTTACTAAACCTCCTGTCACAGATGTTTCAATTACTTCAGAGGGGATGAATGTAGAACAACGAGGTATTGTAACAGAATCATTTGATGCAATATCTATTGGACGTGCAGCAGTAGAAGGAATGAGTTCTCCTAGTTTAGAAGCTGAAGACTATATTAGGGTAACTCCTAAAGCTGGTGAAGATGTACAAGGGCAGGCTATAATGAGGATGGATGAAGATGCTAAACATAGAGAAGAATTAAGAAATTTACATAAAGAACGAAGAGCGGCTGAAAAAGACTATGAGCAGGTAAAAAAAGATTCAGAGGAATTATCTAAAGATCTATGGGGAAGAAAGGATTATGATGAACAGCAAAAACATGAATTTAATAGAACAATTATACAAGGCTCTAAAAAACAGTTTTCTAAAGCGCTACAAAAAATTCAAGATGCAATAGGTGTTTTAAAGAAAAAACTAAAAAAAAGTTATAGAGATAGACATGGAGACCATCATAAACATTA
>JAKVCT010000044.1 GCA_022448995.1 Saprospiraceae bacterium | reverse complement strand
CAATTAATGATGAAGCTTGCGCTGAAAACAAGCATGGCTCTAGGTCAATGGGGACATTTTCTGCGTGTTAATTCGGATATTTTTTTACGAACGCTTTGTTTGAGCTTTACTTTTGCCTTCTTTTATAGACAGTCAAGTGATCAAGGAGCATACATTCTAGCAGTGAATACGGTTTTGTTACAATTTCTCAACTGGATGTCTTTTGGAATAGATGGTTTTGCTTACGCTGCAGAAAGTTTGGTTGGTAAATATAAGGGAGCTGCTCAGAAAGAAAAGTGGAATAGGGCATTGAACTTATGCTTCATGTGGGGAATGGCTCTAGCTGGTTTATATACTATAGTTTATGGAATTTGGGGAGAAGACTTGCTGGCTGTATTCTCAGATAAGCCTGAGGTTATTAATGAAGGAAAAAAATATTTGTTTTGGTTCTGTTTATTGCCAATATTGGCAACGCCTTCTTACATTTGGGATGGTGTTTTTGTAGGATTGACTGCATCAAAAGCCATGCGAAATAGTATGTTTATAGCATTAGTCTTCTTCGTAGGAACTTATTTTGTAATGGAGAATTACTGGGCAAATCATGCCTTGTGGTTGGCGCTATTGGTGTTCTTGTTTATGCGTGGACTAATCCAGACGGTAATGTATAGAAGGGGCTTGACAACTTAGGTAAGAGAAGAATAATACTGAACCAAACTGCCTGTAGTTTGTTGATTATCAGATGTTTTATTTGGTGCTGGAAGCCCCGAAATAAAATACCTGATAATCAACACTCACCAAGCTGCAAGAGTATAATATTTTGATTAGTGTCTAGGCCAAGCCTTAGGTATTTTTTGTAGAAGCGTGTAGCAATCCCAGTCTGCGTTTTCATCCTGACTATCAAACTTACGCATCAGTTTACCTTCAAAATCATAGAGATATGATTGATTTTTCACCTCGATATAGATGAAGCCTTCCAAAGCTCTAGCCGGTTTGTCAATACCTTCTTGTGGACATTTGATTATTCCTGGCTTGATTTGCCATTCCCCTTTCTTGTTGATAAAACCTAATTGATAAAGATTGAGCTCCTTATTAAAGTAGCGAATAGCTGCCAAACCATTTGAAAAATGCCCTATAGATAAGCTATTTTCATAAGCTCCTAGGTGGGTAATTATTTCTCCTTGAGGATTAAAAATAACTGGCTCTAGATCTAAACCTGTATAAAACATAAAATAACCATCTCCCATCATAATAGGTTGAAAAAGAGATCTTTTGAAATGGTGAACGAATGCTCCTGTCGCATAATTATTGACAGTAGAAGTCGTTCCTTTAACATCTGTAAAAATACCTTTCTGAATACTTTTACAAATACAGTTCTTTTGCAAACCTTCTTCATCTATAAAAACACCACCACAATTTTTTGCATCCTTCACCCATATTGTATCCCATCCAATTTCATAATAATGTTTAAAAACCCAATCCCCATTTACTTTTCTAGCACCTGCCTCCACAATTTCTAATGTATTATCTGTTTCTGACCTAAGCTGATGGTATGAAAAGATTTCATCATAGAGCTTTAGGGGGTGAGTAAACACTATATCATTGGTCTGTTCTCCTTCTTTATTTACTAAAATCCATTGTTTATCAGCTCTTTTAAACGACCAGTGAGCATCCCCAGAATAAAGGCAGTGAGTATAGCTAGGAGCGAGAATCCATTGACCTTTTTTATTAATCATACCCCATTTCCCCGCTTCATTTTGGGCTGCTGCACTGCCGCCTACCCAACTTACATAATCTACCTCTGCTTCAACGTAGCCCTCTATATAACCATAATCAGGGACGGACTCTGTATAAATATTCAAAAATTGTGCTTGAATCTTAACCTTACCTTTTTCATCAATAAAGCCCCATTTTCCAGATTTTTTGAAGGCAATTAGCCCTTCCTTGACCGTTCCAATATTATCAGCAACTAATTCGAAAAGTTTTTTTTGATTTTGGAGGCTCCAGAACTCCCATTTTTTAGGGGTATTCCATCCAGCAATTTTATTATTATGTCCTATCAACATATCCTTTCCCAAAGGTTCCAATACGAGATAAGGCATAGAGGGAACACTAGTACCTGCCTGATTAACCCATATTTTCTTAGTAAAAACTGTTCTATTCGGTCCCCATTCTGAAGGACCAGACATCTCAAAATAGGTGTTTTTTCTAGTTTGATGAACATCTACAACCATAAAGCTATCAATTTTAGGGCTTTCTAATAATTCTCCTTTTATGTTGATCACTCCCTTTTTGTAGTTGGATAGAAGATCCAATTCTTGCAAGGTTACCAAAGCCAAATCTGACTTAAAATTATCTATATCTCTTAGCGTATCTGTGTTTTGAAATATTATTTCATATTGATTATCATAAGCTGTCCAAACTCCATCTTTCTGAATAGCAATCATTAGTATGGGGCTATTAGTTGTAGTTGTTTTCTTAGAACTTTGGCAGGTGGTTATACATGGAATGAGCAGGAATAATGTAAGTATTGTATAGATGGTAGCAGATGTAGGTATGTATGTTTTAGACATAAGAAAAGGTTTATGAGGAAGTTAAAAAATGTAAGTAAGTAGGTCGCCACGACGTTGTATGCAATGCTGACCGTAGGGAGGTATTGCATACAACTAATTTGTATGTAACCCCGAAGGGCTTGTCGGGGTTTGTAAGAAAATTTTAAAAATCAACGAACTGTCATAATAATTTCCTAGTGATAACTAAACGTGTCCAGAATCTATATCTAATGCAGAGGGACTTTGTTTCGTCAACTCTAGGTCTAAACGATTCAACCGACCTTCTTGAATCTGCCAGGTTGGAGCTGGATATCTCTCCAAATAGTCATATACTGAACTACCTATTAATATACTCGATACAATTTGATTTAGCTGATTGTGAATACAATACATCAACTGTTCTCGTTGTGAGTCCTTCAACAATAATAGAGGGTCATCAAGAAATAATATACTTGGGTGATTGAGTAAGGCTCTAGCAATTTGAGCTTTAATTAGTTCAAAATGAGAAAGTTGTGCTGGGTGTTGCTGTCTCCACTGTTCCAAGCCGAATAAGCTGATAACTTCATTAGTACGTTCTATCCTTGTCTGAAGATTAAATTCATTGGTGTATTCAAGAATAAATAGAAGATTTTCTTCTATGGATAGATTATCTAGTAGAGGAAGTGTCTGAGAAACAATACCAAAACGTTGGCGTAAAGCAGCTAAACTATCCGCATCTAAAGATTTGGGCTCAGAATCCAAAATCTTTAGATGTCCTTTTCTGAGAGGAAACTCTGTCCAGAGTGTTCTCAACAAACTTTGCATTCCACTATTGGGGGAGCCACAGAGATAGATAATTTCTTCCTCTTGCAACTTTAAGCTGATATTGTCTAGGATAAGATATTGACCAGCATAAATATCTGCTGCATTCAGTTCTAAATTCAATTTTCGCATGTAGATAATTCATTTGTGAGCTTACCAAAATAAAAGATTTTATGGATCTTATGGTATTTTTGACTTCTCTAGTCTAGAGTACTTTTATCTAATTAATTAAAATTTTAACAAAAAAACAGAAAAAAATGGTTAATTTTACAAATCTGATTTCCCCAGTTTAAAATATTATATTCTAATATAATGAACACGAAAAATATATTTTTTACTATCGTTGTAATACTAATTTCTACAATTTATTGCTTTGGTCAGACCTCTTCAAAGACCTTGCATCAGACTTTCACAATGGATGGTGCAGAAAACGTCACAATCAATGTGGTGGGTAAAAATGTAGAGGTTTTTGAAACCAAGGGATCTCGTGTACTAGTAGAAGTAGAGGTTACATTGATGAATCCTAATGAGCGTCTTTTAGACTTTATTGCTAATAGTGGTCGTTATAATCTTGTCAAAAAAATAGACGAGTCTACAAAACAGCTATCGTTAGAATCTAAAAAGACAAATGGAGTCATTATGGTTAAAGGGGAAGAGTGTGCAGAAGAGTTATCCTACCGTTTTTATATTCCAACTAATGTGCGAGCAATTAATAATTCAACTATAGAAAATGTAGTTGGTGGAGAATAAAACCAATAATATTTCGTTAAATAAGTAGAAAAGAATAGAAGCCAATAACTTTGCCAAAAAAATAGAATACATGCTATTTAACTGGAAATAACGAAACTTCCTCTAAAGATAATTAATAAACATTAGCTAATCCCAACTAAAAAACAAAAATATAGACAAAAAGATCTACACTTATTAAATCACATTTATGGTGATTCTAGTCTAAATCTTACTCAATTAGACCATCAAGACAGGGCAAGTCTTTTAAAGATAAGTTCAATAAAAAAAGCATAATAGATTGTCTTGGTGCTCTTTTATTCATAGCTCAAAAAAAGAAATACTATGAAAAAGTCTATGTTTTTAGCTGCTATTTGTTCCCTATCACTATGTATCCACAATTCAATAATCGCACAAACTACCAAAACCATTTATTCTACTTTTGAAGTTGCAAATCTAAAAGAAGTTACGCTTGGATTTGATTTGAAAAGGGTAGAGGTGATTACAACTAAAAGTAGTCGGATGAGAATTGAAAAAACAGTGCGTGTGCCTGATATTTCTCTAAAATTATTAGATTATTTGATCTCTACAGGACGTTATGATCTAGTAGAAAACCAAGATCAAGCTTCTGCTAAGAGTATTATTAAAGACAAAAAGGTTAATCATGTTCTAGTAATTAAGGGAAAGGAATGTAAGGAAGAATTTTCTTATGTAGTTTATTTACCAGATCATATTCAACAAGTTAACTACTTATCAGAAGGTGCAGCTCACATTAGCAAAGAGTAGATAGATAATAAGTTTAATGAAACAAATTGTGTTATTTAAGCTGCTTGTTTTTGTTTCTTTCTCCTAAAATACTATCTTTACAGTCAGCCATTATCCAAATGAGGATAGAAATAATACAAAATATCTTTTATTCTGTATTAAATTACGATTACTTATATCAGAAATTACCTGCATTTACCATTCTCCTTTAGTTGTACATGAATGAATATATACTATGAAGTTGTTTAAAAATCATCTTTACCGCATTAAATCATCTGAATTTCTGCATTAAATCTAATTCTTAAACAACGTCTATATACAACTAAAGGAGAAGCATTCTTTTTTTTGAATAAAATTCAAAACTTGGTAAATGTTTAGAATCCAAGAAAATTCATTGATTACTGCCTATCACACAGATGGTTATTTTCCTATAGTTTGTCTGCCCAAAGAACTGGAAGAGATTCAGAATGACTATGTTCCTTTGCCAGTGGATCTAGTACCACCTAAGAAACCTAAACTACACCAGCCACAGTGGCAGACCTTTCATAAGATGTCTGTAGCATTTGGTTTTTTCTTACTGGTTTTAGGAGTATTTATTATACAGAATCATTTTGGATTATTCTTACTATGTACCATAGTTGGAGGTTTTCTTTTATTGGCAGGTTTTAGTCCAGTTAGCCAAAGCAAACAAGCTAGAGAGCGCCAAAAAGAATACGATAAAATTTATCGAAGATACATGAAGGACGTTCAAGTCTATCGCAAAGATTTCTTGACAGATCCTAATAACATTAAGTTTAGAAAAAATGTACAGCGGGCTATACGTGGTATTTTACAAGAGGCTACATCTCCAGATATCTATTCTCCCAATGGAGTAAAAGGAAAGGAGGAAAAACGCTTTCTTACCTATCTTCACAAGTTCTATCCCAAAGAGATTATTGTAGATCATGTCATCAAGAAATTTGGAAGAAATAAGTTGAGAGCTTATCAACCTGATTTTATCTTTCACGACAGAGAAACAGATATTTATATTGACATTGAAATCGATGAACCTTATGCTGCACGTGGACACAAGCCCATCCATTATCGGACAGCCCAAGGAACTGTAGATGATAAGCGAAATGCTTTTTTTCAAGAACATCTATGGATTGTGATTCGTTTTGCAGAAGAGCAAGTCCTAAAATATCCTAATCAATGTTGTTTTTATATTGCTCAGGTTATTGCGGACTTAACAGGAAATGAAACCTATGTCAAACGTTTCAAGATTTATGATGGATTGAAATTACCTAAGGTGAAGCATTGGACACGTCGTGAAGCTGCTGCTATGGCATTGGTTAATCGTCGGAGAAATTATATGCGTTAATAATTTGAATAGATTCTTCTAGGATTCTGAAGTTGTTTAGGAATTTATAACCAGTAGGGGACCAAGTTCCTAAACAACTTCTTAGCTAAAGTGGTCTTTCAAGTTCAGTGGTTTACCTGAGAATGATTTTACCACTATCCACAGTTTTCGAACCCTCTTGAATTTGATAGAAATAAATTCCTCTATTTAATTCTCTTCGTTCTAATTTAAATTGATGTTGATTTTCTGTTGTCATGTGACGAAGTAATCTTCGCAAATTATCGTATATGTACAGGTCTAGTGTTTTACTAGGATCATAACCTTCTACCTCAATGGTAGCTTGATCATAAAAAGGATTAGGATAAACTTTGGTATAAATTTCAGGTGTAGATTCTTCTTGTTTAGTGCTGCTGCTTATTTCAATCTCAATAAAATCTTCTCCAATTTCATGAAAAGTGGTATTCGTAATAATTGGCTCATTAAAATCAAAATAAATGGCAGCATTATTATTAATAATTGTACCTAATGGATTATCCGTAACTTGGTTAATTTTGAATCGGATAAAACCATGAGAACCAGCTTCATTGGTATTACTATCCACTAACATAATATTAGGAAAAGTGAACTCTACCACCTGTTGATTTACTCCGAATACCTGCCAAGTATAATTATGACTACTCACCATTGGCTGCAAGGTAGTAATGTCTAAGTAAGGCGAAATGGTATCTCGAATCACCACATTAAAAGCCGTATCTGTTCCTGTATTCTGAAAACGAATATGATATTCCAAGTCAGTATTAGCATAGATATAATGCTCAGGACCATAACCTTTTGGGAAACCACGCTTATCATTTGGATCATAAGCCCCAATATTTTGCTGACAATCTATATCCACAAAAGGAGAACCATCATAATTTGGAAATTGAGTAACAAAACCTGTATTGATAGAATCTTGGCAACCTTCTATGGCAATAGCTACCAAAGAATCACTCAAAATGCTAGGAATACCAACCGCTTGTTGTGCTTGTATTTGGTAAGTGCTGTTATTAGCTGCTAAAATGGATACTAATTGAGTTTGAGCTGCAGCTAATTGGAAGATGCCTGGACGAACTAAGACATTGTCCTCATAAACAACATATTGTAAACTAGTTCCCATGCTAGAACCTGTATTCGTCAAAGAGAAAATAACACTATCACCATCGCATTCTGCTTCTACCTCAATCATTGGACCTGCCCAAGCAGGTGGTAAACTGGTCGTATCTGGATAAATATGGGCTTCAGAGCAATGTGTCTGTCCCAAAACTACCGAATCACAATCTACATAAATGGTAATCGGGAAACTTCCACACTCACCAACAGCCACCGTTCCCAAATCAAATCGGAAACTATTGTTGCCGAGATCTGTCCAATCCAAGTGATTAAAGGAAGAAGTAAGCACGGTAAGATAATCGTCAAAACTAACTTCAATATAAGCACTATCAGCGTTGATTGTTCCATGATTACAGTAACTTACCTGATAATCTGTATTGAAACAGCGGCGAATAAAAGGCGTAGATAAGGAAACATCCATTAGAGGAGATGAAACTAAAGCACTTTGCGCAAAAGAAGTATCTAGGGTAGTTCCGTAAGTAGGGATATGAATTTCTAAGGTATCGCCAGTACAAGAAGAAGTATACAAACTAGGACTAGGACGTGACAAAATTAGATCATAAGCACCAGTATCCAACCGAATAGAATAAAAACCATTGCTATCCGTAGAAGCCCAAAAATCCTTAGCACCATCTGCCAAAATTGTCCAACCCTCAAATCTAAACTCACTAGAATCTACCAAGCAGTTGGAATCCATATCGGAATAAACATAACCTTCAATAATATTGTCATAAATATGCCCAAGAGAATCCGTTTTGATTAGGTACATATTATTTCTGACCATAATGTTACCAAGTTTTGATCCTCCAATTACATAACCATTGTCTTGAGTTTGTTTCACACAATAGGGTTTCCAATAAAAACCAGCTTCTTGATCACCTGCAAACTCCCTTTCCCAAGTTATATTGCCAACACTATCTAATTTTGTTAAGAAAATCCGTACACCACCTGCGTTCCAATTGTGAATACGATAACCTGTAACAATATATCCTCCATCATATGTCAAGTCTAAATCAGCTGCATAATCATCCTGTCCATTGGGTAGACCATAACGCTTTTCCCATTCTAATGTACCAGCAGTATCTACCTTGAAAATATAAGCATCTGTTGCACCTGCAGTGACAGCATCATTACTAGCAACCACAAAACCTCCATCAATAGTTTGTTTTACCTTACCTAGATCCTCAAGGTAGGAGGTACTAGTACCATAGTATTTTAACCATAGATAATTTCCTAAACTGTCTAACATTAATAGAAAGGCTTTTCGGTTATTGGTAACACCATATACTAGATAATTTCCTGTATTGGTCTGTGTTACCGATTCAACTCTATGATTACTATTAATGCTTGATGGGTAGCTATTTATGTAATAAGTATTTGTCCAATCTGTATTGCCTAGAGAATCCGTTTTGATCAAGACGACCTCATCAACAAAAGCTGTTTGATTGTAACCTAAAGCAATATAACCTCCATCAGTAGTGAGTTGACCAGCTTTAGAAACAGCACAAGTTGAGAACTCTTTGAGCCATATTTGATTACCCAAAAAATCAATTTTTTGCAAATAAGCTTTTTTAGTAGATAAGCTATCTAAGTTATAACCTTGTATAATATATCCATTTGTAACATTTTCTATATTCAGAACCCAATTTGTCATAGCAATGGGATAATTCCTGATCCATTGAATATTACCAGTATCATTTATTTTAATCAGCCGACTCCTATGAACAGCAATGCTTGGATAGGGTATAGCAGCAAGTATATAGCCTCCATCCGGTGTTTCGCATAATGTCTCGATACCTTCTCCATAAACAGAATTAGTTGTGTCTAATTGAGGATAGATCTTTTCCCAACCAATTTGAGCTTTTGTTTCTTGCATGGAGCATACAGAGAGTAGAAGAATACTTATATAGATGAGTTTAGTTGCGATTTTCATAGACTGCCTTTTTATTCGTTTAATCATAGTGAATTGTATAGAGAATCCTATTTTTTGTTCTTAATACAAATTTGCGAAAGAAGATCATTTTTTGCAAAAACATTTCTTTATATTTGTTAGATAAATTAAGTAACTTTTATAGTATGTTTTATACAAAATTTGGTCGCCTTTATAGAAGCTTAAGCAAGTCTGAAATTAGTCAATTAAAACTATGGGTACAATCTCCATTACATAATAAGCATAAGGATATTCAAAAACTCTATCAATTCTTGTTTTCAAGACGAAAAGTAAGTCCTTTAGTTTATCAAAAAGAACGTGTATTTAAGTATATCTATCCAAATAGAGAATATGATGATTTACGTATGCGACATCTCTTATATTTGGCCTTAGATATTTTAGAAAAATTTGTCCGATATAATCAGTCAATTTTAGATCAAAAAAATACCAATTTTTTATGGATTAAGGATTTGAGACAAAGAAAACTACCCAAATTAGCCCAACAAGCTTTACAAGAAGCTCAGCAACAACTTGAACAACAAGCTTATCGCTCAGATGATTATCATTTGCATCAATTTCATTTAGCTACAGCCAAAATGCAGCAGATCGGAACAGAGCATCGGATCGGGACGAATAATTTAGAGGAGATTACGAGTTCATTGAATTTATTTTTTATGCTCAATACCTTAAAATATGCCTGTATACATTTGTCTCACCAAAACTTAAGAAAGACAGATTATCAGATTCAGTTTTTGCCGATTGTTGTAGAAATGATTGAAAAAGGAAATTATGAAGCACATCCAAGTTTGATGATTTACTATTATGTATACAAAGCTTTAGCATATCCTAAGGAAGAAACTTGTTTTACTCAGCTGAAATATTATTTGCTAACTTATCAGTCTATTTTTCCTGCCGAAGAATATCAAAGTTTATTCCTACAAGCTTTGAATTATTGCATCAAGCGTCTGAATATTGGTGGAGAACGTTACATCCAAGAAGCTTTTGAACTCTATCGTTACGGTTTGACACACCAAGTAGTTTGGGATGGGAAAGAATTAAGTCCATTCACCTATAAAAATGTCGTTGCCTTAGGTCTGCGCTTGAAAGAATTTGATTGGGTGGCACGTTTTATTCCTGATTATGTGGTTTATCTAAAACCAGAAAGTCGAACTTCTTATTTGCAATACAATACTGCACGGTTACACTATATGAGAGGAGATTATCAGGCTTGTTTGCGTCTATTGGCACAGACAGATTATGATGATGTATTCATGAGTATGGATGCTAAGGTGATGTTGCTCAAAGTTTATTATGAGGAAGGAGAATATTCTGCTTTAGAATCTCTTTTGCAGAGTGTAAGTGTGTTTCTACAACGTCAGAATATTATGGGCTACCATCGAGAACATTATAAAAATGTCATCTTTTTTATCAAACAACTCTTGCAGTTACCACGAGCTTCCAAAGAGAAAGTAGAAGAACTTAAAACTCAGGTTCAGCAAACTGAACCTTTGGCAGAACGACCGTGGTTTTTGAAGCAATTGGAAAAGCTATAGTAACCTGTTTTTATTCTTTTACCACTAAAGTTTTATGTTCATCATTAGAAGGGAAGGAGTCCCAAAGGGATGACAGATCCATTAGCATTGGGAGTTAGCCCAATGCTCAGAAAAAATATCAAACAGCGAACTAATCATTTTATTAGAATGTTAGCTCAAAACCTTTTGAATATATTGAAGCAGTGTGTATTTTTGCAACCTGACTTCGAGCAGTTATTGATAAACTGCTCCATTTGGATAAGAATTGTGAATTAGTTGCAATTAACTATCACAACCTATATTGATAAGAAAACATAGAAAACATGAATTTTATTGAAGAACTACGATGGCGAGGTATGGTGAACACCAGCTCGAATGGAGAAGAGCAGTTTTCTGCTGGATTAGAAGACCACTTAAAAGAGGGCAAGATTGCTGCCTACATTGGTTATGATCCTACTGCACCTTCACTGACCATCGGTAACTTAGTGACTGTAATGCTCCTGAAGCATTTGCAGTTAGCAGGACACAAGCCTATTGTCCTTTTGGGAGGCGCAACTGGTAAGATTGGTGATCCTTCTGGAAAGGATGCCGAACGTAGTTTGTTGTCTTATGCTAAATTAGGCGAGAATAAGGATAAAATGCGTAAGCAATTTTCCAAAATCTTAGATTTTGAAGGTGAAAATGCTGCAGTTATTTTAGACAATGATGATTTTTATTCTTCAATGGATGTCTTTACTTTCTTGCGTGATATCGGAAAAAATATCACCGTAAACTACATGATGAGTAAGGATTCCGTAAAGACGAGATTACAATCCGAAACTGGAATTTCATTCACAGAGTTTTCTTATCAAATTATTCAAGGTTACGATTTCCAGTTTTTGTACGAAAATCATGCTTGTACTCTACAAATGGGTGGTTCTGATCAGTGGGGAAATATCACGACGGGAACGCATTTTGTGCGTAAACAAGGGGGGAAAGCTTATGGCTTGACTTGTCCATTGTTGATGAAAAAGGATGGAACTAAGTTTGGAAAATCTACTGAAGGAAATATTTGGTTAGATCCAGAAATGACGAGTCCATACAAGTTCTACCAATTTTGGATCAATGTAGATGATGCAGATTTACCTAAATTGTGGAGAACGTTCTCTTTGAAATCTCAAGAGGAAATTGAAGCAATTGAAAAAGAGAATCCACAGGATCAAAAACGTGCTTTGGCGAAGGAATTGACTACACGTATTCATTCTGAAGAAGATTATGAGAATGCATTGAAAGCAACTCAAATCGTATTCAACCCAAAGTTGAAAGCTGCAATGATTGAAGGTTTGTCTAGTGACGAATTGAGTATGTTGAGTACCGAGATTCCTAGTCATGTGGTGACTAAGGAAAGCTTAGAAGAAGGGGCAAATGTATTAGATTTCTTGACAGGAACACACAATACCTTGAACTCTAAGAGTGATGTTCGTCGTGCGATCAAAGGTTCTGCCTTGGCGATGAATGGAACGAAGATCACCAATGATAAATTGGTGCTGAATACTGAAAATTTATTGCATGATCGTTACTTGTTTATGCAAAACGGACGTAAGAATAAATTTATTTTGGTTGTAAAATAGCATAATCAGATATGCTCGTTCTCAATTGAAATAGGAAATAAATAAACTACGAGATTTATGGATCTCAAAGCCAGCTACATGCTGGCTTTTTAATTTGTGATAATCACTGTAAGTAGAGAGGTTCAGTATTAGTGTATGTTGTGTTTTAAGCCACTTTTAAGTAACAGTCCAAATGTTCTTGTAGTTATCTTTAGCCGATTTTAAGCCATCTCCTGCTTCACAGCGCCTCGCTGTAGCCCGCTATAGCTATGTTCTGTTCATTGAATCTGACTAAAATCCTTCTACATCTATTCTACGATTACTTTTGTCCTCTTACTTAAGATTGCTGTTATGCAAAATAATGTTAAACTTATTATTGTATAAGTAAGTAGGTGGACACAATTAATTTATATTTAACCCCGAAGGGCTCAGTGAAACTAACCCCGAAGGGCTCTACGAAGCAAACCTATCTACAAAAAGGCTGATTAAATTATTCTATAACTAATTATGTCCACCCACTTACTTATCTAGCACTCTGTAATATAAGTATTCAACCATTTATGTTACAGAGTACTAGTCTGTTTTAGGACTAATTTGTAGAATTAAGTAGTTTTACTTTTTATAATAGTTTTACTGTTTTTAAAGATGGCAATGTATTTGTCCCTAGCCTCAATGAAAATTATAATTTCCTAAACCAAATACACAATACTCATGAAATCACTACTATTACTACTTACTTTTATTGGAACATTTAATATTGCTTTTGGCCAAAAAACAATCTACACAAAAAAAGAATCTATTAGTCTAAACCACTACTGTTATGTTTATGGAAGGGATTTGAACACACCTTGCTATTCAGATATAATCTCTCCTATTGGTTGGTCAAAAGATGGACTATTTGCCTATTTTCATCACATTCCAACCAAATCAGAATCTACTTTTTTAGTGATTTTGGATGTGAAAACAGGAGAAAAGATATTGGATGCTCTATTTTATGGAGAATCTGAGCAAGTAGCGATTGAGGACAAAAAGGCAGTTGAAGCCTTAAAAAAACACAAGATTATCAACCAAGTGGAAGAAGCAACCTATGATTTTGGTTATTTGGTTGCTGTGAATAATGAGTTAGGAAAGCGGAACCCTCAAACAGACTGGCCAAGACAATGTGAGTCTGCAACAGCTTATATTTTTGATAAGAAAAAAAAGGAGCACACACCTTACCGACAAAGCATTTTAGTTCATAAAGATAAAGAAAACGAATACTCTGGAGAATTGCATTACGAGCGTGTTATGAAAAGTCCTTTTGGCGAATATTATACTTTATTCTTTTATCATATATCTTGTGGTTGGGAAGGAGATGATCATGAATTCATGCTAAAGGTAGCGGGTTTTGATCCTTCAAAGAATAAAGAACTTAAGCCTTAGTGATAACCTGTTGGAAATCCTCTTCTACAAAAGGATAAGCATACAACTCTAAAGTTTGTTGATAATGATGTAACAACTCATTAGTCTTTTGTAAACAGCCTTTCAAGTCATTAATCTCCTGAAGAATATGTTGTAACTTATCAGTTGAAAGCCAATTTCCAGTCATGTTTGCAAAACCCATGTACTGCTGCCAACTAAGCCATGTTTTTGATTGCTGCTGATCAATACTCAACTCTTTTTGAATTGAATTTGGCCACTGAGGCACTTGAAAAATATATTGACTATAAAATTCAATTTGGATTAGATTATCAGTATAAACCTTAAATAGATCATTAACTTCCCGATTGATCTTCTGGATAACCTTAGCATTCTCTTGTTGTGCACCAAAAGAACGTTCTACAGTTTCCATGATTTCTGCTGAAGCACCTTGAGTTGCATGAGTATTAGCCATCATACGTTGATAATTAGTCAAAAACTCAAATAAAGGAGGGCTTTGTTCACTCAGTAGTTTACGAATATTTTTAAGTACTCCTGCAACTAGATCTGCTATCTGTTTATAAGGGATGACTTGTTCATACGTATTTGGTTCTTGTGCTTTTAGATAGATGAATTTTGTCTCAATAGCATTTGTATAAGCAGTTTTAATAGGAGTTGGATCAATTTCATCTTGAAGCTTTTCTTCCAATTCTTCTACTAAAATCATTTTTACATAATGTGTATTTTTTGCTTTGCGTAATGCTTCTTCAGCAGTTTTCCAAGCTACAGATTTCCGCCCTGTCAAGCGTCCCCATAGAGAAGACACACTTGTACGAGCTTTACGCAATTGATTTTCCTGTTGTTCAACTTCTTCTAGTAGTTGTATTAGCTTTCCTTTTTCTTCGGCCAACTGCTGTTTTATAGCCTCCTGATCTCTGTACTTTGGAGCTATAGCTTGCCATTGAAGCCAGTATTTTCGAATCGCTTGCGTGTAAAAATCCTTATTCCGCTTCATCTGCAGTTTCCGTTGAATTATTAGCAGAAGGAATATAAGTATCGGTACGTTTACCTACCAACATTACAAATGCAAATAATACAGCCAATCCTACCACTAGATTAATAATGAATGGGATTCCAAAAGCAGTAGAAACATAAGTCATTGTTAAACTTACAGAACCCACTAGTAATGCATAAGGCAACTGTGTTCTAACGTGGTCGATATGATCACAATTAGATGCTAAAGAACTCAAGATAGTCGTATCTGAAATTGGTGAACAGTGATCTCCCAGTACAGATGCAGATAAAACAACTGCGATGACATTATACAAAATTGGCAGAGCTTCCTCAGGGTTTAGTCCATAGTTCATGGCAATTGTCCAAGTCATTGGTATTGCGATAGGATAGAGAATTGCCATTGTACTCCAACTCGAACCTGTAGAGAAGGCAATAACTGCCGCCAAGATAAATATCACGACTGGCATCATGTATGGACTTAGGGAATCACCTAAAACAGAGGTTAAAAATTCTGCTGTAGATAATTCTTCTGTAGTGGTTGCTAATGACCAAGCTAAGATTAGGATCAACAAGGCAGGCATCATAGTTTTGAAACCACCCACAACAGTATTTACCGCTTCTTCTAGTTTCATGATACGTTGACTTATAGTCATAATCAAGGCAATAAAAATAGCTGAGATAGATGCCCAAAGTAAAGCAGTATACGAATCTGATTTACCAATTAGTAAACCTGTTTTTCTTAATCCATCAGGATTAACCAACCCAATATTTCCATAAGCTTCCCAAATCTGATATGGGTTGAGGCTACGAATTAGTTGTTGTGCATCATTGTTGGATAAACTAGTATAATTATCAGGCACACTAATACCTAGTTCTTTATGTTCTTTAGCTTTTGCTAATACTTCTTGTGGATTTAATTTTGCAATCGACTGGCTAACTTCTTTTTCATTTGAATTCAAGTAGTGCATTTTTGACCAAGTTTCTCCCCAACCATTATGTTCCACATGAATCCCTTTCTCTTCAGAAAGCTCAGTGAAACAACTATCCATTCCCGTATCAATGAGTCCTAGAAGTGTCCCAAATACTACAACCAAAATAGGCAATAAACCATTGATCCAACGTAGGGGAGCACCTTCTTTAGGTTCTAATTCTTCTAGATCATCCTCAGCATTATCTTCTTGTTTTTTATTGAATATTTTACCGGTTTGACGGGCACGTTGTTCTGCCTTGAACATGGCACCAAAATCACGTCCTGTAAAGATGATAATTAGGATGAAAAATAGGGTAAAAATAGAGTAGAAGGAATAGTTCAAAGAGCTCAAAAAGACGGAATAGGGGCTTGGTGGATTATCCAAACCTGAAAGCTTTGGAATTTCATCTCCGATATAGCCAAGTTCGGCACCAATCCATGTAGTAATAAAAGCAATAGCTGCAATTGGTGCAGCTGTACTATCTACGATATAAGCTAGTTTTTCACGTGAAATTCTATATTTGTCGGTAACTGGGCGAATTGTGTTTCCCACAATCAGTGTATTGGCGTAGTCATCAAAGAAGATAGCAACTCCCAAAAGCCAAGCTACAAACTGTGTACTTTTAGGCCCTTTGGCCAATGGAGACAATTTGAGAACAATTCCTGCCATACCTCCATTCCGAGAAATTAGGGCAACTACTCCTCCAATCATTAGTGAAAAAATAATGACAGATAAGTGACTAGAACTATTTAGTGCACCTAGAATATAGTTGTCCAATACGGTGAAGAAGCTCTTCATTAGACCATAAAAATTCAGTTGCATACCATTGACAATCCATGCACCTGATAAAATTCCCATAAATAAAGAAAGAAGTACCTGCCTGAAAATCAAGGCCAAAAGAATGGCAACAAGTGGAGGTACAATAGACCACCATAATGGAATATTAACACTGCGTACACTCTGGTCTTTTTGTTTGCTAATGTGAAATAGGCTAGTATATTTATGTTCGCTTTCTCCTTGTTGGTAGGTAGAATGGATTTTAACCAATTCTCCTTTGTAGCTCATGGTGTAAGGGTAAGCATATTTTCCATTTTCAAATTTTAGGACTTTTTCCTGATCGCCAATTTGTAATTTAGCATAAAAAGCATCCTTGCGATCAACTTCTAGGTGTAAGGTGTCTAATACAAATTGAATAGAAAGCTGGGAAATTCCTGTAGTATCTAGTGTTTCTACGGTTGGTGCAGGTTCGGGTTCTACCAAGTTTAGAGAATCATTGTTTAGGCTATCTGCCACAATGAGATTGCTATCTAAAGATGGGGTTTGTAAAGAATCCTGTGCAAAGGAGAATAAACTGATTTGTAAGAATAGAAAAACTAGAATTCGGCATTTCATAAATCGTAAGTATTTGAGTAGACGAAGTATCTGATCTTGTGATATTATACATGTATAGTATGCTCCTGCAAACTACTAAGACCGAAGTTAGACTTTTTTCTAAAAAAAAAAACTCCAACTTCGGTTAAAAATGAAATGTCGATAAAAAAATTGTGTGTGGAGACCTCCTAAGTTTCTACAATCTACGGGGTCTCCACACATAATTTCATTCTGCCCACTTTTTAAATTTCTTCAATATTCATAGTTTTGCTACTTATGCTGTCATTACTTTTTGTATACTTTTTTCCAGAAAATCAATTGCATCTTCTCCCAAGATCCAAAATCCTTCCATATGAGCATGGTATATTTTTTCAACCTCGTTTGCTTGTTTCCAAATACCTGTAATATCTGCATCTTCGCAAACCCAGAATGTTTCTTGCTGGATTGCTTCATGTGATTCTTCGGGATAATCGTTTAGATCAACATCATTGATGTCCCAATCCTCTTCTTCATCCTCATCCCAATCCTCTTCTTCGTCTTCCTCTTCTTCCTTGTTAGAAGAAAGTAAAGTGTTGCCCCATTCATACTGAAGTTTAGACTGAACGACTTCTGTATAAATATAAGGTCTAGTCTTCTTGAGTGCTTCTAAGGTATATTCCCAAGAACTACCTTCTGCTATTAGTTCTGCTAGGATTTTTTTTAGAGCATTTGTATCTGTTGTAAGATATTGAGAAAACTTAATGAGTAAGTTGTCCACAATTGGCTTGTAGACTTCTGGAGATAAGCGTGTGGTATAATTCATGTTGTATATAGATTATAATGGTTTGTGGAGACCTCCTAGGTTTTAGAAACTTAGGAGGTCTCCACGTATTTTATTCTTCCCACTTTTTTAATTTCTTCAAAGCAGTAACGATCTGTTCTGTATGTTCAGCAGTTTTAGGACGCTTAAAGATTTTTGTAATCATACCTTCACTATCAATTACAAAAGTAGTTCTCAAAACACCCATTTTGATCTTACCATACATATTCTTTTCACCCCAAGTACCATAAGCTTCCATGATTGTCTTATCCGTATCTGCTAATAAAGAAAAAGGTAGCTCATATTTTTTTATAAATTTTTGGTGTGATTCTCCATTATCAGGGCTTACCCCTAGAACAGAATATCCTTTATTCAACCACATTTCATGATTATCTCTCAAGTTGCAAGCCTCTTTTGTACAACCAGGAGTATCATCTTTGGGATAAAAATAAAGGATTAAGTTCTTTCCTTCGAAATCACTTGATTTTACGGTCTTGCCATTTTGATCTAAGGCTTCAAAACTAGGTGCTTTGTCGCCCTCTTTCAATGTAACTGCCATTATAATGTATTTATATAGCTTATTTCTATTAAAATAAAAATGAGCTATAGGTTATGTAAATAGTCTAAGTTATTATTCACTTACAGGTGCTAGGCGTACTACCAAATCATTCAACTCATCTTTGAGTCTGATCTGGCAACCCAAGCGGCTATTATCCTCCACAAAAAAAGCTTGATCTAACATATCTTCTTCATCTTCAGAAGGTTCACCAGTATCATGTGCACTTTCTATATACATATGGCAACTCGCACAGAGTGCCATACCTCCACAAGTTCCCTCAACAGGGAGTTCATAAGACTTACATAATTCCATCATATTCATATTCATATCTGTGGGCGCATCTAGCTCATGTGTTTCGCCTTCTCGGTCGATGACCGTTATTTTTATCATATTCTCCATAAAACAGTTGATATTTTACTACTTTTGTTTGTTTAGTTTCAGCAACTTAAGTTGCCTATGCTAATTGGAAGATCTAACAGAGTTTGTTGTGAACAAATCTAAGAACGAACTCTAATGTACATATAAAAGATAAGTACTTAAATGGTTTATGCAGATAGTCTCTTTTTTTTATTTAGTCCGAGTGGAAATAAGAGTTTAAATATTTCGGCAACGGCTATTTTAGCTGTAATTGCTGTCTATTTTTTGGTTTTAGTTCTAATGTCTTGGTGGACAAGCAGAGGAACGAAGAATGAAAACCAAGCTTTTTTTAATGCTAATAAGGAAGCACCTTGGTATTTAGTAGCGTTTGGGATGATTGGCGCCTCACTTTCGGGAGTGACCTTTATTTCCTTGCCAGGTGCAGTAGGCTTGGAAGGAGCCAATCAGCAATTTTCGTATATGCAGATGGTTTTTGGCTATTTGGTGGGTTATGCATTTATTGCGGGGGTACTCTTGCCGATCTATTATCGATTAAAATTAGTTTCTATATACAGCTATTTAGAACAGCGTTTAGGCCGTTCTTCATACAAAACAGGGGCTGCATTTTTCTTATTATCTAGAACCATAGGAGCATCTTTTCGACTCTATTTAGTTGCAGTGGTTATGGATGGGATTTTTCGAGCATCGGGTTGGGATGTACCTTTTCCAGTGACTGTTGCAGGAACTATTCTGTTGATTTGGATCTATACCTTTAGGGGAGGGATCAAGACAATTGTATGGACAGATACTTTACAAACAGCTTGCATGTTGATTGCTGTAGTACTGAGTATTTTTGCCATTTTGAATAATCTAGATATGAGTTTTGGAGAAGCTTGGGAGAGTATGAAACAAGCAGATTTAGGACAGTGGTTCTTTTTTGAGGAAGGTTGGAATGATAAGAATAACTTCTTTAAGCAATTTCTAGGTGGTGCATTTATTGCCATTGTAATGACAGGATTGGATCAGGATATGATGCAGAAAAACTTGACTTGCCGTAGCTTGGGTGATGCACAGAAAAACATGTTTTCTTTTAGTTTAGTCTTGGTGGTCGTTAACTTTATTTTCTTGTTCTTGGGGGCATTATTATACATCTATTTGGCTAAGAATGGTTTGGATGTTCCAACTAGAATAGTTAATGGAGAAGCTAAAGCAGCAGGAGATTTAGTTTATTCTACTGTAGCACTTCAAGAATTATCACCAGCCATTGGTTTATTATTTATTATCGGATTAGTTGCCGCAGCTTATTCTAGTGCAGATTCAGCCCTGACTTCTTTAACAACTTCTTTCTGTGTAGACTTTCTAGAGTTTGACACGAATGATCAACAAGATAAAGATCAGGAACAGAAACAAAAACAAACCCGAAAATTAGTACACATCGGATTTTCCATTTTATTATTTTTGGTTATTCTTGCCTTTTGGCTAATCAATGATAGTTCCGTTATTAATCAGATTTTTAAATTTGCAGGTTATACTTATGGACCATTATTAGGTTTGTATGCTTTTGGTCTATTTACTTACCGAAAGGTTCGTGATAATTATGTTCCTTTGGTCTGTTTGCTAGCACCAGTTTTAACCTTTGTACTAGATTATTTCTCGGCAACTTTATTATTCGGTTACAAATTTGGATTTGAATTATTATTAGTCAATGGTTTACTGACCTTTTTAGGTTTATTGATTATAAATAGAACTAAAACCAGTTCTACAGATATATTAGACGAAACTACTTAACAAGCTTCTAAGTCCATCAAGTAGTTTATCTATCATTAGGTGTCATTAATAAAAAAACTAGTCATGCTAACATATGAAGAAGCTGAACGAATCGCATTAATCCATATAAATGATGGGAATACAAATGATGAGTATGCTTTAAATGGCAGTGGTTTTGAATTCAAGTATGGTTGGATATTTTTCTACAACCCAAAAAGCTTATTTCATCCAAAACTCAAAGAAATCGATGAAAAGGTTGAAAAATTATTAGAAGAAGGAAAACAAGAATCACATATTTGGAATAAGCTTACATCTGATGAAAAAATAATCTACAAAGGAGGAATAGCATCAGCTGGAGGTCCTTTACCCTTTTTCATTGATAAAGAAACTGGTGAAATAATCTATAAACAACCTCCATTAGAAGCTATTGTCCAAGAAATAATTGAAGCTAAAACGAATACTAAATTCTATTGGCATATCATTATAAAGAAGGATAAGGATTTACTCAAAAAATTATCAGAACTCAAAAGGTGGTGTTCTGTTCCTAACTCATTAGAATGGATAAAAAAGTATAAAACACAAAAACCTGTGTTTACTACTAGTTCAATAAGAGAATGTATTCGTTATAAAAAAGCATTACAAATCGCCAATCTAGAATTCCATGTAGAAAAAGTAGAAAAAAACGACACCTAATACTGCACTAGCGGCAATGGATGCATTTCCTCTCACTTTTACCTATATTTGCAGTTAGGTGGCGGTGTGAAACACTGAATTTCGCCCTATCGGTTAAAATTCCTCTGTTTCCGTCATGCACATCACTGCGCCAGTGCTCCCATTATACATAAGTAGATAGCCACAATTAATTTGTATTTAATTCAATCAGCCTTTTTGTACTGCACTTCGTTAAAAAGCCTCGTCATAGCTATGGCTATGCCTACGTTTTTCGCCTTGTTCAGTATCAAAAAATCTTGTGAATTATTATAAAATTAATTATGTCCACCTACTTAATTACTTATTTAGCAATTAACTATAACTTATGAAACAACTAATTGAGTGCGTACCTAACTTTAGCGAAGGAAGAGATACGAATATCATTCGCCAAATCACAGATGAAATTTCAAGTGTAGAGGGCGTAAATTTATTGGATGTTGATCCAGGAAAGGCAACCAACAGAACAGTAGTTACCTTTGTGGGGACTCCAGATGAAGTGGTTGACGCGGCATTTTTAGCGATTAAAAAAGCAGCAGAGTTGATAGATATGAGCCAACATAGTGGAGAGCATCCGCGTATGGGAGCAACTGATGTTTGTCCTTTCATTCCAATCTCTGGAATTACTATGGAAGAGACTGTAGAGTACACTAAAAAATTGGCTAAACGAGTAGGTGAGGAATTAGGGATTTCAATTTTCTTGTATGAATCTTCGGCTACTGCCCCAAGATGGAAAAACTTGGCCAATATCCGTGCGGGAGAATATGAAGCGATGGAAACTAAGCTACAAAAGGATGATTTTAATCCAGATTTTGGACCTAAAGAGTTGAATAAAGGCGCGGGTGTCACTGCAATTGGTGCACGTGATTTCTTAATTGCATACAACATCAACCTAAATACAACTTCTGTGCGTCGTGCGAATTCTGTAGCATTTGATGTTCGTGAGAAAGGTCGTGTCAAGCGTGAGGGAAATCCTATTTCTGGTAAGATTGTACGTGATGCTAATGGAAATGCTGAGCGGATTGAAGGGGCTTGCAAATCAGTGAAAGGAATTGGTTGGTTTATCGAAGAATATGGCATCGCTCAGGTGTCTATGAACTTGACAAATATTCGTGAAACACCTTTACATATTGCTTTTGACGAGTGTTGTAAATCTGCTGCTAATCGTGGTTTACGGGTAACTGGTTCAGAATTGGTAGGTCTAGTTCCTTTGAGTGTCATGTTAGATGCAGGTAAGTATTTCTTGCAAAAGCAAGAGCGTTCATTAGGTGTCGATGAAGCAGAATTGATCAAGATTGCAGTAAAAACAATGGGCTTGGATGAATTAACGCCTTTTGATCCGCAAAAGAAAATTATTGAATACTTACTAAAAGACGAGAATAGTACACCATTATTAAACATGGATTTGGCAGCTTTCGCTAATGAAACAGCTTCTGAAAGTCCTGCGCCTGGTGGTGGATCTATTGCAGCTTATGTAGGTGCTTTAGGGATCTCATTGGGAACAATGGTGGCCAACTTATCTGCGCATAAGCGTGGTTGGGATGAGCGCTGGGAGGAGTTTTCAGATTGGGCAGCTAAAGGTCAAGCGATCAAAGATCAACTTTTGGCAATGGTGGATGAAGATACCAACTCTTTCAATAATGTTATTGCAGCAATGCGTTTGCCTAAATCGAATCCTGCTGAGAAAGCAAAGCGTGCACAGGCTATTGAAGATGCCACTAAATACGCAGCTTTAGTGCCGCTAAAAGTAATGCAATTGTGCTTGGATTCTATCGAGGTGTTGAGAGCTATGGCAGAGACTGGTAATCCAAATTCAATTAGTGATGCTGGAGTGGGGGCCTTGTGTGCAAGAGCTGCTTTGCGTGGTGCCTTTATGAATGTGAAAATTAATGTGGGTGACATCAAGGATAAGACTTGGGTAGAGGAAACTTTGGCTAAGGGTAATGAGTTGGATGCTGCTATGGAAAGCGCAGAAAAAGAGATTGTTGCTTTGGTCGAGACCAAATTGTAGGAACGATTTCTTGATATTTTATGGCGCAGCACTAAAGTACTGCGCTCTTTTTATATTCTGCGTTCTACAATCGAAATATAATAGAGGTAGTGTGGTACTTTAGTGCCACACTCTGTTTAATTGTTTCATATATAAGTAGATAGCCACAATTAATTTGTATTTAATTCAAGCAGCTTTTTTGCGCTGCACTTCGTTAAAAAGCCTCGTGATAGCGGTGCTATCCCTACGTTTTTCGCCTCGTCCAGCATCAAAAATTCTTGTGAATTATTATAAAATTAATTATGTCCACCTACTTACCTAAACAAGCACAATCTCACAATCTGGATATTTCTTCTCAAAGGCTTTATATTCCTTCGCGTGCTTAAGTTCATTAGGATTATACAAACCACTATTTTTGAGATTAAGTTGTCTCAATTTTGGGAAATCGTATTTAAGAAATACTTCTGGAATATTCTTGATCCCTGTTCTTTCTAGGATGACATGATGTAAATCTGGAAAGAAACGTAAGCTATTTGGCAGATCTGTAATGATTCTATGATTTTTCAAATTTAGAATATTACTCTTGATATATTCTTGAAGAAAAATACGCTGCTGGTCCTCTGTAGCTTTATTTAGAATATAATTATAACCTTGCTTAAAATTTCGGTAGAATAACAAATGCAATCTAAATATATCAAAGCATAAACTCCCCAACATATACTTTTCTAATCCTTCTACATAACGTTGTGTAGAACAACGTAGTAGACCTTGTACATCACTTTCCGACATAAATTTAGCTAAGAGCTTTCGAATAGATCTGCGAATACCCTTGTTTTTAGTCTTGATGTGTAGAATGAATAATTCCTCATAGAGCTCTTTAGGTACACCGCCTACTCTAAGCATGGTTAGTGCAATCCGTACATTATCTAAATCTCTATCAAATAATAACAGCCGAATATTATTGTATTCAATATCATCTTCAACTGCATTTTTGATATACAGATTCTTTGCTTCATCAATAAAATCCTCTACAAAACCTTGATTAAGGAAGTTGACCTTATTGATATGTGGATCTTGAGGAATTTCTTCTAATTCTAATACTTGACCAATGATAACATGACTAAGCTCTTCTGAAAATTCTTCACTAACCTTGATTTTGCGTAGTTCTAATTCTTGAATATATTTACGCCTAGTCTTTTGCGGAAGACCCATGAGATAAACTATATCACCTTCTTGGAGTGACTTTTTTTTATTTTGCGTGACTAATTGTTTTATAATTACACCGCTAACTCTCTGATTATGTAGACATAAGGGAGGTAATAGCTGCTGAGGTTTATAGTTTTGAAGTTGCTCTCTATTATTGCGAAAAGCATGAAATGCAATCACCCTATCAGGGAAATCTAATTGGATTTTTCCAGCCTGCACAATCATTTTCTTTAGTTCTACTATATCAGAATGCTCCAAGAACATACTCAGATCAAAATCATATAAGCATTTCCTACCTTGCCGAATATTATCCAAACCTAAAATAGGATAGGGGAATTGTTTGAGATGTTTATTCTGCCAGTGGAATTCTACCAAACCACTTAGATTGTGAAATGATAGTGGTAGTGTGCTAATACCAGTTGCTCGAATATCTAATATTCGCAGTTTTTGTAGCAAGCCTATATTGCGAGGAAGATCACCAATCGGATTGTTTCTTAGAATCAGTCGATAGAGATTTGGTAATCTTGTGATTACTTCAGGGAGATTACGAATTTTATTATTTCCTAAATCTAAAACACGTAGATTTTTTAGAGCTTCGAT
>JAKVCT010000439.1 GCA_022448995.1 Saprospiraceae bacterium | reverse complement strand
TCTCCATTTAATATGTCTGTAGTAACCGCACGATAAGGAATAGGTAGGTCGTCAAACTTATTTATAGTATATGCAGGATATGTAAGCTTGGCAAAAAACTCCCGCAAGTATTGATCATTAATAATAGCAGAACTAGATTTGAGTTTTCGATTTTCAACACCTAACGGCAATAAATAGCGATCGAACTCACTTTTTTCCTCCACTCCTACATCTTTTAAGAGTGTTTTGCCGCCTAGGAGTTTATCCCAATCCACATTAAGAGTAATCTCTGCTATACTATCTCCCGAATAGCCCATAGCATAGAATCCACCCACCAAACTTCCCATACTAGCACCAACTATTAAGTCTGGAACAATTCCTAAAGAGTCTAAGGTTTGTAAAAGCGAAATATGTGCAATTCCTTTTGCTCCACCACCACTTAAAACCACAGCAATTTTTGGCTTTTTTTCTGTTTGTGCTTGAATCTTAAAGCAAGAGAATATCATTAAAAAAACCATAAAAGGGGCTATGAAAAAAGACTTCATAATAAACTATTTTATTTAAAAAAATAAATATTTTAATATGTCACATTGATCTTAAAAGGGTTGAATTTTATAGATAGAGGCTCCCGAATATAATGAAAATTTCATAAATGTAGATACCTCGCATTATACCTTAGACACAAACACAAACGCGTGAGTATAAGTATACTGCAGGGGCCTTTCCATGCTCTTATATTTCTCCTTTGCTTAATAAAGAATCATCTTTAGTTTAGCAGTAAAATAAATATGGAATTCTCAGAAGTATATGGAAGTGTGTCACCTGATGGAGAGTATTTTTTCTTTCATAGGAGTTATGGAGGTGAGACAGGAGATGTCTCTTGAGTAGATACTGAGCTAATAAAGACACTAAAACTTTCTTAACAAGAAAACTATTGCGAACAACGTTTATAAACAATTAAAACGCTTTATATACTTTACAAGTGGTAATAATTGATATATGAAAAATAGGAATAAAGTAATAAATAGAATAATCTTTGGAGTAGTCATTTTGATGTTCTCCCCTTTGATAATTACGCTTTCCTATTCGTGGATTATGGAGTTAAGGGGGATATCTGTGCATGAAGGAAATAGTGCAGTGTTTTCATTTTTTTGGTTCTCATACATCACAATTCCAATAGGTTTTCTACTCGTTATAATTCTTCTTATTGGAAAGTTTGTTCTAAATAAAGTATCTCAGAGATAGATCATTTTGTAAAGTATTGGTCTTTGACTGTATTAAAACAAGTCGAATTAGATTAGCGCATTCAAAGCATCGTATTATGTGATAAATGATCACTATGAAAAAAGTATTAATAATCACTATTTCAACGCTAATTTTCTTTGGATTGAATTCCTTTACAACAAGTAATAACCCATTTAAAGACTTAATGGGAATTTGGCATCTTGCAGTTTATGAACATGGACTTGCTGCTGAATATATCAGGGGGACAGCTCTTGAACAATACGATGATTTTGCCTGGGGAGGTGGGCTAAAGTTCATGGAAAATGGAGAGATTATTGTTCGTCAAAATGCGGGTTTATGTGGGACGCCACCAATCTCTTATGCGAATTTTGCAGGAACATGGGAATCCTTATCAGATTCCACACTAAGAATTAATTATCCATCTAATGTGCTAGGGAGACGAGTAGTTGAATGGCAGATAGTAGAACTTAGTTCTGATAAACTAAAAGTAAAGGTGCTTCTCGATAGAATGATAAGGTCTAGTGGGACCACAAAGTTTAAGATGTGACTTTGAAAGAACTTAAAAGTTTGTTTTTGTTTCTGATGCTAGGAGCCTTTTGTCTTAGTTGTGCATTAACAAAGCAAGTATTATCAGCGGAGACTTTAGGAGAGGATAGCTTCATTGATAAACGAGACGGAGAGATATACAAGAAAGTAAAGATAGGAAATCAAGTATGGATGGCTGAGAATTTGCGCTATGATGTACCGGATCTGTGCACCTCTTGGCCAAGGGCAGTAGACAGCTTGATTACCACCAATTCCTGTGTGAATTATGGACGTTTATACGATTGGACTACGATGATGGCAGGTGCTAGTAGTTCAGAAAGCAATCCAAGTGGTGTGCAAGGAATATGCCCTTTGGGCTGGCATATACCCAGTGATTCGGAGTGGAAAGAATTGGAGATGGAATTGGGTATGAGCCCCTCAGATACTAATGGCGCTGCTTGGCGCGGTTCAGATCAGGGCGTACAATTAAAGTCTACGAGTGACTGGTTTGATAATAGCTTAAATAGTAATAGTAGTGGTTTCAATGCCTTACCTGCGGGTAACTGCAATAATGGTAGCTTCTACCCTCCGGGTGATATCGCCGACTTTTGGTCCTCCACTGCTTATTCAAATAGTCTCGCCTGGAGTCGCCGCTTGTATAATAGCTATGAAAAAGTGAGTCGTGGTGCCAACGATAAGGTAAATGGATTTAGCTGTCGTTGTGTCAAGGATTAGTATTCAAGTGCCTAAAAGATTTAGTAGTGTAAAATTTTAGCCAATAATGAGTTTTGCTCTGCTGGAAAGTGTAACGATTCGAAGATTCGCTCTTGCACTAATTGGATGAGTAATCACATGATTTGGATAAATTCCAATCTTATCGGTAAGTAAAAAGAAAAATTTAATAAAGCGCTGGATCTATGTTTGATTCTGGGGTAGAAATAAATAAAAACTATAACTATTATGTATAAATTAACCACACTATTCGTATTCCTTTTTAGTATAAGCTTTGCATTTAGTCAAGATAGCAGAGTTCATTGGAGTTCTGCTCCAGTCCTTATTCCTGACAGTGAAAAAGTTGCAAAAGGAACAATTAATGGAATAGGCTACACCTACGTTTCCTCTGAAGCCA
>JAKVCT010000438.1 GCA_022448995.1 Saprospiraceae bacterium | reverse complement strand
ATACATATCCCAACGGAAGATTTATATGTCAGTCAATTGATTACAATAAGCGAAATGTAGGAGATGACAATACTAACCCTGTTCCTAGTTTTATAGGTAGTCCATTACAAAAGATGCTGTTCTTTAGAAACAGATTAGTTGTATTAAGTCAGAATAATGTTATTACATCTAAGACAAACGATTTCTTTAATTTCTTTAGTACTTCAGCAATGACGGAAACGTCATCGGACCCTATTGATTTACAGGCAAGTTCAACATTTCCAACAACTATATTTGATGGTATAGAAGTAAATGCTGGTCTTTTACTATTTAGTTCTAACCAACAATTTATGCTAACTACGGATAGTGATGCATTAACTCCAACAACTGCGAAAATAAATTATTTAGCTTCATATAATTTCAACCCTAAAACAGTCCCATTTTCTATGGGAGTTACCTCTGGCTTTATAAATAGTACTGGAAAAAACTCCAGAATTTTTGAAATGGCAAATGTACAGAGAGAAGGTGAACCTACTGTTTTAGAACAAAGCAAACTTGTATCTAAGAAATTACCTATTGACTTAACACTACCTACTACCTCTAAAGAAAATAGTCTTTTACTTTTAGGAGCAAAAAATTATAACGAGGTTTGGGGATTTAGATATTACAGTGATGGTGAAAAACGTGTACAGTCTGCATGGTTTAGATGGTCAACATCTGGTCATTTAATTCATCATGTAATTCTTGATGATGTTTACTATCTAATTATCAAAAATACAGTAGGTGGAACAGATGAATATATTCTTGAATCTATAGATGTTAAAAAGCAAGATGATACAAAAATAATAGGTACAGAAAATTATCCAATACATTTGGATCGGCATACACAGATGTCTGCTCTGTCGTCAGGGTCCTACAGTGCAACAACTAAAAAAACTACGTTTGCTAGACCTACAGGTTTTGCAAGTACAGCTCAACTAGCAGTTTATAACCACAACTCAGGAAATGATATTGGTAGATATGCCTTAGCTACTGCTAACGGAAGTAACTTAGAAGTTGATGGTAACTGGACTGGAACAACATTCATGCTGGGTTATCTATTTGATTACCTTGTAGAAATACCAACTATATATGTAACTCAAGCAGTAGGTGGTAAAAGTAGATCTGATACAAGATCATCATTAGTAGTTCATAGGTTACATTTTGCATTTGGAGAACTTGGAAATATTGATACAACAATTCAAAGAAAGGGAAGAGTTGATTATACAGCTAATTTTAGTGCAGCTGAAATTGATTCAATTGCTGCAAACGAATTACCAATAGTAGAAGACTATATTCAAACTATTCCTATATACGAAAGAAATACAAACTTAACTATACAAATTAAATCAACACATCCTTCTCCAGCTACTCTTCATTCGATGAACTGGGAAGGAGATTACAACCCAAGATATTATAGACGTGTCTAAATTACTTCACCCAGCAACAACTGAACTAGCTTTAGAAGTTGCTAAAAATTTAAGACCTGATGACTATAGAGAGATTGTTGAGGGACATGGATTAACACCAGAAATCCATCTTCCTCTTTTTCTTAATGAAGGGATAAATCACGTATTCACTATGCCAAACGGCAAGACTGCTGGTATGGGTGGTGTATCATCGGACGGAAGAATATGGATGCTTTGTACACCTGAAATTGACAAGTATCCAGTTACTTTTACACGACTAGCAAAACGACATTTATTATCTTTTAACGACAGACCACTGTTGTGGAATATTTGCGATAAACGCAATACAACTCACCTAAAACTATTAAAGTTTTTGGGCTTTAAATTTCTAAGAGAAGTTTTACATGGTCCAAAATTATTACCATTTATTGAATTTTGTAAAATACCATGTGTGCAAAAGGAGGACTAACGGCTGGACAAAGTGCAGGGATCGGATTCGGTCTTGATGCATTTGGAGCACTAGCCGGATTCGGACAGCAACGTAGAGATGTTGCTCGACAAAATAGAGCTATCGCTAGACAAAATCAACTTGCTATAAACGCTTATAACACTAAAAATCGTAATGCAGAACTTGCATGGAGAAACGATAAACAAGATGGTGATATTGAAGTTGATAACAAATGGCGTGAAACCAAAGATGCCATAGCTGAAGCTCAGTTACAAGCAAGACAAGCTGCTGGAAAATCAGCAATAGCTCAACAACAAATACTAACCAGAATGATTAATGCTGGAGCCGGTAGAGAGCAAGCTGGTAGACGATCAGGAGGTAGAGCTGAATATTTAGCACAAGCTCAACAATGGGCTGCTCAAGGTGCACAAGCTGCATTTTCTAGAGATAGCTCAATATTATTTCAAGATAAAGCTGGTAGGAATATGGCTGCATTTGCTCAAGGAAAATACGTTGAGTATATAACTGGTAGACCTAGCCCTGAAGCTCCACCACTACTAGAAGAATTTAGAAAAGGACCAAGTTTCTTAAATACAGCATTACAGATAGCTGGAGCTGGTTTAAATAGATACAACGAGTACAAAGGAAATACCAATAAACCAGGCTGGAACAACGTTTTAAATAATAATCAGAACCAACAACAGCCAATAGGTGGCGGATCATACAATCAATACGCTGAGGGTGCATTCCAACAACAACCTAGTTTTAATTATGATGCTGGACAGTTAACAACTATGGAAATTCCCTCATATAGTGCACCAGTATTTGGTGGAGATAAAAGTCTTCTTCAAGGTGAAATGGATGATTATTTCCAACAAAAAACAAACTTTAATGAAGCAAAAAGTTTAGGCGTAGATAATCAAATAGTTTTTGGAGGAAGCTAACATGTCATACAGAAGAGTCCTTGATAACTTAACTCAGGGAGAACAGCGTAACGCAGATCGAGCTGCAAGGTTTGATCAAAATATGATCACCCATGAAAGAAATAGAGATCTCCAACAACTAGATGCAATAAAAGG
>JAKVCT010000437.1 GCA_022448995.1 Saprospiraceae bacterium | reverse complement strand
AGATTCTGCGCCGTCTAAATCTTCAATTAAGATCAATTTGTGTTGCAATTCCGTTCGGTTGAAGTAATAAAAAGCATTGGCAGATAAAACCGTAATTTCTACTTTATCTTCCTCTGGAATAAGCTCTGCAACTTTGCTTTGCAAGTGTGTTTTTCCAACACCAGAACTTCCTAAGCTGATACAATGCAGTGGATTATTGGTTTTTCTGCTGGTAAAGATCAAGTACATTAATAATCTGTTATTTACTTCTCCAATCACACCACTTTTTCCAATCAGTTCATTTGTATTTTTTAGTAAGTCTTTTTGCTTTAAGAACTTAATTGCTTCCGTTTCTTCCACTTTCGTAAGTTCTTTGTAATACGGTTTACTTGCTTCAGCGGCTTTGTCCAATAATAAAAAACGGTAGTTTTCCAGTTCATGAGTGAGTTCTTGAAGTGTTTTGCGAACCACACTCGTACCGATTTCTAAACGTTCGGCTACTCTGCGAACAAACTTTTCTACTTGATTATCGTTGTATAAGTCTATGGTATGGCGCAACACATTGTGTTGTTTTGGCTTTTGCAAACTCAAAGTCACCCGCATGCTTTCGAGTTTGTTGACTTTGAGTCCGCCCAAAACGTGGATTTCTAGGTGTTTGGTGATGTAATTGTAGTTGTTGGAATTGGAAGTGTTGAGCATTGGCAAAATAATTACTTGTTCATATTTGCATCAAAACTACTATATGTAAATCATTTTACAAAACCAAATCACACTTTTTTATTCCATTTTTGAACAGTATATTTGCCAATATTGTTTAAATAAGCATTATTACTATACTTATGAGTACATTTGGTAAGCGATTGCGCGATTGTAGAAAAGAAAAAGGATTGTCACAAAATGAAGTAGCTAAACTTTTAAATACTAACCATTCTGTAATAGGTAAGTATGAGCGTGATGATGTAAATCCATCTATTGATGCCGTAAAACGGTTAGCAGATTTATTAGACACAACAGTAGCGTATTTAGTTGGTGAAGCTGATACTAATGAACTTTTTAAGGATGCTGATATGTTACGTAGATTAAAAGATATCAACCAATTGCCAATAAAAGATAAAAACGCGATTCTCTATAATCTTGATGCCTTAATTCGTGATGCCAAAACGAGGTTGGCTTATAAATAAAAAAACAACCACAGTAACTAAACTATGGTTGTCGTTTCTCTATATTAAAATTAGTATTTTGCTTACTCTTAACGCCACTAGTTGAAAACTAGCGGTAGCGATCACTCTGACGCGGACATACTAGCGCCATCTAGGGGTATTATTAATCATCCCATATATGAAAAACTCCCCAAGAGAAATCATAATTATCTTCTAAGATATCAAGAAATAATTCTTTTTTTTCAGATGTCTCAAAATCATCTATCGATAGAGAATTAATATTTTCAATCTCATGAACATTAACAACTAAAAAATCATTTTCTAAAAAAGTTTCTTTTAGTTTTTGAATAAGTTCTTCTTTAGAGTCCGCTTTGTAAGCGACATTTACAAAACCACCTTCTGCTTCTCCAAGAATAGTATTTTTTGCGTTTGGTTTAATTTCTACAAGAGAAAACCACATATTATTTAATTTAATACTCATGATGGACATTATTACTTATTTTTCCAGATCCACTACCATAACCTTTTGTTCCTTTTCCTTTTCCTTTTTTACCTGATCCAGCATGATAATGATTACCGCCTTTTCTATCTTTTGTATGCTTTACAGGAGTTCCTTTCCCATCTCTTCTAGCTGCATCTTTTGCTCTTTTTCTAGATGAGTGTTTTACAGTTACTGCTCTGGCTTTTCCACTACCTCCTAATGGTTGTCCAGTCTTAACATCTATAGCTCTTCCTCCATTAGTTTGGGCACTTGGTAATGGGTTACCCGTATTACTGAGATTGCCGCGCCCTCTACCATTAATATTATTAAGAATAATATCATCTACTTGTCCATGAGCTACATCATCAACCATTCTTGGTCCCATGGCGGCATCTGCAACATTGTCTGCGCTTTGAACTATCTTTGATCCTTTACTAACTGCACTAGCCATACCAGCAAAACCTACACCTGCTTCTGTAACTGTTGCAATAGTATTAGCTGTTTCTGGACTTGCTCCTAAAGCTTCTGCTGTAGCTTCAACACCCATGTGTAAAAAAGTATCTTTTGACTCTCCTGTCAATGCGGATCTTATTCCAGCTTGAGCATTATCCCATCCATTAGCTACTAATAAACTACCTCCAACTGATGTAGCTGGCTCTGGCGCTACAATACCTACAGCGCCTACTGCCATTTCAAGGACTCCGCCAACTGCCTGAACTACTCCCCAAAAACGTGTCCAACATGTTTCACAATTTCCATCAGGATCAGTATAGAATATTGGATTGTTCATTCCATATTTATAGGGCGTCCAATCATAGAATTTTTCTGCCATATTGTCTATACCAAACCATCTTCCTACAGCTGGGTCATAATTTCTAGCTCCGTAATCTATCCAATTAAGACCAAGTTCGTTCTGCTCTTCTTTCTGTCCTTCATAGCCGTAGCCATACTGATGATCTCTCCCTGTAATTTGGTTATTATACCCTTTATGTTTGAGTCCAAAAGGATAATAATGATTCTCTTCCTTGATTTCTGTATCTGGTTTGATAACTCCATTTCCATCAATATCTTCATAAGAGAGTCACCCAACGCGCTAGCTGGCCCATTCGCTATAAAGGTATACTATACCTTTTTTTACTGCTCTGTCCTCTAAGTGATCTTTATACTGATAGGTATAGTTAAAGCCTATGATTTTTGTTGGTTTGTTTGGATCAAACTGTGGCTCTATATAGCCTTCTTCACTGTTAAAGAACGTAAGTGCAGGTGCTGCCTCTGCATTTGATTTTTTGTAAATGTAATTTCCAGCGTAATAAGTATCTTGTTGACTTTCATTACTGTTATCATTTACAATTTTTTGCTGCTTTACACCTGCCGCATCGTAAATGTAAGAAATGAAAACGTCACTTTCTAATGACTGAAAAAGAAACCACTATTATTTATTCTTATTTTGAAAATCACAATCTCTACTTCTGTCTCTAAAACAAAAAAGCATACTCCCAAAACAACTAAAAACCTAACCTACAACAACTTAAAAATTTTCGTTTCTTTTATTCTATAAAAAAACAACCACAGTAACT
>JAKVCT010000436.1 GCA_022448995.1 Saprospiraceae bacterium | reverse complement strand
TCATAGCTTTGAAAATTACGGAGTAATTTGAATTGAGCTATTTGTTAATTCTCAAGAATTAACAAGTGACCAATTATGAAATAAGGTAGTCCTAGATCTTTTGCGCTACTTTTAAAGCAATGTTAAAAGTAGCTTAAGAAGAGATTTTCTTGATACTGAACCTCCCTATGTAGAGAGGTTTGCTTCGCAGAGCACTTTGTGGTTCAGTATTAGGGATATTTCTTCTCTCACCTTTTGCCATTCTGCCTGAGCTTGTGCCAAGAGGTACAAAGGCAGAGTACAAAGAAAAAGTGACCAAAAAAACTGAAAGTCTCAGCGAAGCTAACCCCGAAGGGCTTAACAAAGTTAAAGACCATCACCACAGAGATCTATTTTTTATATAAATCTATTTTTCACACGATTTATCAAAGAACCAACTAAATAAGTTAGAGAACATTTGGACTGTTATTTAATACTTAACTATTATTTTGGGAGTAGCCAAAAAAGTAAAAAAAATGATAGACGATTAGATCAAATTTATCTATTTAGGGTATCAAAATAGCATATATATTAGTGTATAAAAAAGTCACTTTTTAGCTGCTAATTTAATGGTATATTTTTATATGTATACGTGCATATTTTTAACAAAAAAATGTTAATTTTTTACAAACTATTTTTTTATTTATAGTTTTTTTTAAAATAAATTTAAATTTTTATTAATAATATTTTTAAAATAAATATATTTTTAAGTATCGATAAACACTGTATTTTTTAATAAAATTATGTTTTTTGCAAAATATTATTTCGTTTAAAAACACTAAAGCGATATATTGAAGAATATTGATAGGCTTTTTTTTTGAAAAAAAATATCTAAATTTGCGTCACCTTAACACAAAATCTATTTAGAGTTTTAATTCACAAAAATCAAGTATGAAAAACACGCTTCACACTTTGCTTGTTTTGGTGCTTTTATTGAGCAGCCAAACCCTATCTTTTTCCCAGAATTCTTATAAACATATTAGTCGAATTAGTCCAAAAGAAACTACTGGACACACACACAATACTCCCCACCGTAACTGTCACGCCATGGAGGTCTTGGATCGTCAGATTCAAGAAGATCCCCAACGAGCTATTCGTCTTCAGGAGACAGAACGCTTTACGGAAAACTATGTACAGGAGTACTTATCAGACGCTAATCGAAACACCAACTGTCGTACAATTCCCGTAGTTGTGACAGTGGTTTATGCTAATTCTCAAGAAAATATTTCATTGGCACAGATTGAGTCACAACTAACAGTATTGAATGAAGATTTTGGCGGAACCAACTCTGATTTTAATCCTCCGTCAGAATTTGCTTCAGTTGCCGCGGGTAACACCAATATTCAGTTTGTATTGCAGGATGTACGCCGTTACAGCAACTCGAGAACCTCTTGGGGAACTAATGATGCTGTGAAATCTGCTTATCCACCAGTTAGCCCTTCAACAACACTCAACATGTGGGTTTGTAATATTGGTGGAGGAATCCTAGGGTATGCACAATTCCCTGGAGGAGCTGCTTCTACAGATGGTGTAGTTATGTCACCACAGTACTTTGGTAGTTCAGATTATGGTTCTAACTTTTATTTAGGAGCACCATTTGATAAAGGTAGAACAACTACACACGAAGTAGGGCACTATTTGAACCTTCGCCATATTTGGGGAGATGGTAATTGTAATGCTGATGATTTTGTAAACGATACACCGATTGCAGGAGGGGCAAACTATAATTGTCCTTCTTATCCAACTAATAGTTGTTCTAGTGCAGGAAGTGATATGTTTATGAACTACATGGACTATGTGAATGATGATTGCATGTATATGTTCTCTGCTGGACAATCAGCTAGAATGTGGGCTTGCTTGAGCTCTACTCGTTCTAGCTTAGGTACAGATTGTAATTCTGGCGGTGGCGGAACTGGAGGTGGAACCGGTGGTGGAACTGGGGGCGATAATTGCTATGGCCAGAACATAACCTTTACTTTAGTTACAGATAATTATGGTTCGGAGACTTCATGGACCTTGGAAGATGCTAATGGAAATGTAGTTGAATCTGGTAATAATTATGGAAATAACCAAACGACTACACTGAACTGGACCTTAGCTGCAGGGAATTATACGTTTACAATTAATGACACATATGGTGATGGTATTTGCTGCTCATATGGAAATGGTTCTTACAGTATTGACGAAGGTAGTACAAATATTGCAGCAGGAGGATCATTTACAACATCTGAAACTCAGACATTTTGTGTAGAAGCATCTTCTGGTGGTGGAGGTGGTGGATCTACTCCTCAAGACTGTCCTACTATTGACTTGTCTTCGACTACAATCAATTCCTATGGAGGGTCTCAGGATAAGGGAACATCTAGTGTAGTTAATGGATATTTGGTGCTGAATGGAAATGCATGGAAATCTATAGATTACAACTATACTGTAACTCCAAATACTGTTATTGAATTAGAATTTGGATCTTTGGAAGAAGGTGAAATCCAAGGTATTGGTTTTGATAATAATAATAGTATTAGTAGTAACTATACATTTAGATTGTACGGAACACAGAATTGGGGGCTAGGTAACTATGATGATTATGCAACTAATGCAGGTAGTTGGAAAGCCTATACGATTCCTGTAGGGCAGTTTTATACTGGATCATTTGATCGTTTGATTTTTGCTTGTGATGATGATGCTGGAGGAAATAATTCTAGTGCAAGTGCTTATTTCCGTAATATAAAGGTTTATGAAGCTGGTTCTTGTGGTAATACTTCTAGATCCACTATTAGAGAGGTGAATAATATTATCATGGGAGATGAAGGAGAAGAAGAGTTAGCAACTGAAACGATTCGCTTGTATCCTAACCCGGCTACAGATGCGATCAATGTGGATATTGCAGGTATCAATACAACAGAGGCGCAGATTATGGATGCTACAGGTAGAGTCTTGTGGTCCGGTACATTAGATGCAGGTGTAAATACTGTAAATATCAATAAGTTACCAGCAGGAATGTATAACTTTATGTTGGTTCAGGAAGATGGAAAGGTAATCAACAAAACTTTTGTTAAGAGAAAATAATCTTAACTATCCTAGCTGCTAAGAAAGGCTAAAGAAGGAACTGTCTGAAAAGGCAGTTCCTTTTTTTTGGTGTGCCTAGCATGTTTAACAACTAGTTGGTGAAAGTCCAATACAGACCAGATAGGGGGAACTGTTAGCTG
>JAKVCT010000435.1 GCA_022448995.1 Saprospiraceae bacterium | reverse complement strand
ACGTTTGTTAATCCTTAGTCTAGCACACCTCCACAATCAACTAACAATCAACAGCTAAAAACTAAAAATCACTCAATAAAGCTAACCCCAAAGGGCTCAGCGAAGCTAAAGCTTTGTGCACTATTCAAACAATTTAAATCTTTTTCGTATTTTTATGTATGGACACAGTTATTTTAGTTTCATACTGTTTTATCCTTTATTTATTTTTCAATTTTTGAAAAATAAAATCTATAAATATCACCAAGTAATCAAGTTGTTTTAATTCTCCATAATATTCTAATATGAGTGTAGTAACTATAAATACAGAAGCAGATACCGCAGGTATTAAAGACTTAATAAAAGCACAACGCAACTATTTCTCAACAGGGGTAACCAAAGATATTGCCTTTCGTAAACAGCAAATGAATAAGTTAAAAAAGCTGATAGAAGAAAACGAAGACCGTATCGTAGAAGCTTTACACAAAGACTTGAGAAAGCATGAGTTTGAAGCTTATGCCACTGAGGTAGGCTTTGTTTTGGTCGACCTCAAGAAAGCAATCTCTAATGTTGGTAAATGGGCTAAACCTCGCAAAGTAGGTACTCCTTTATTCCAATTTAAAGCAAAAAGTTATGTAAAACCTGATCCTTATGGTGTGACCTTAGTTATTGCACCTTGGAATTATCCTTTCCAATTATTATTTGCGCCAGTAGTCGGAGCAATGTCAGCAGGCAATACAGTGGTTCTAAAACCCTCAGAGTTGGCACCTCATACCTCAAAACTGGCAGCAGAGCTAATCAATAATAATTTTGATCCAGAATATATGGTTGTGGTAGAAGGTGGAATTCCTGAATCTCAGGCACTTTTAGCAGAGCGTTTTGATTATATCTTTTTCACAGGAGGAACAGCTGTTGGAAAGATTGTCTACCAAGCAGCTGCAAAACACTTGACACCTGTCACCCTTGAATTAGGGGGCAAAAGCCCTTGTATTATTGATAAAGATACCCACTTAAAATATACAGCTAAGCGCATCGTATGGGGTAAGTTTGTAAATGCTGGACAGACTTGTATTGCTCCAGATTACATTCTAGTAGATCGTAAAATTAAGGATAAGGTTATCGAAAAATTCAAGCATTATATCAAATCTTTTTATGGAGATGATCCACAGCAAAGTGAATATTTGCCTAGAATTATCAATGAGCGTCATTTTGATCGGCTAAAATCTTATCTATCTGAAGGAAATATTATTTCGGGTGGACGTACTGACCGAGATGATTTGTATATAGAACCCACTCTAATAGATGGAATGAGTTTGGATTCACCAATTATGCAGGAAGAAATTTTTGGCCCTATCCTACCAATTATTGCTTATGACAAACTGAGTGATGCTATTAATATGATCAATGGTAAATCTAAGCCTTTAGCATTATACATGTTCTCTAAAAATAATAAGAAGATTAATCGTGTGCTAGAGGAAACTACTGCTGGTGGTGCTTGTATCAATGATACTTTAATGCATATCGCTAATCCTGAGCTGCCATTTGGTGGTGTGGGTGATAGTGGAATTGGAGCTTATCATGGTGAGTCTTCTTTCGAATTATTCTCGCATTTGAAGAGCGTTTTACATCGTTCTTTCTTAATAGATGATCCTGTTCGATATGCGCCTTACAAATTAGGTAGAGGTACGATCAAAAAAATCATGGATTGGACTTTATAATGCAATAATGAGCAAACTGCCGCAAAAATAGTTAGAAATCGTATTGACTTCAGTTGGTTAATACGATTTTTTTTTCTGAAACGTTATATAAATAGCATACAGTAGAATATGATAGTTTGTTGATTTTTTATTTTTTGCTTCGCAGAGCCTTTCAGGGTTAGCGAAGCTAAAAACCTACGAACTATTGATAGAATACACACTAACAAAAATTAGTAGAAGGATTAATTATGTCCACCTACTTAACCCATAAATAATATTTTTTATATTAAAGCTTATTCAGTAGTCCTAATCCTAAATATTGAATATACTAGTGCTAATAGAACTATCTAAACAACTCTGATATGAAAGCTTTATACATCACACCTGCTGCTAATGTTTTCCGTTTGGAAGGTGATATTCTCAAAGAAGTTTGGACAGTTCCTGAACTTACCGATGTAACTATTGTAGAAAAACACATGGAACTTAGCGAAAAATGGTATACTGAAACAGCATCTATACTTATTCTAGTCGATGGTTCTGTTACTACAAGAATGGATAAGGCTATTCGGGATTTTATATTTTCTTTTTTCGAAGAAAAGCAACCAAAAGGCATTGCGATTCTAGCAAAATCAGCTATATCAAGAGCAATTGGTACTATGCTGCTTGCACTCAAACGCCCGAGTTTTAATATTAAATTATTTTCAGACGAACAAAAAGCTTATAATTGGTTATTGGAACAAAAGAACAAGTAATTATGGATCATAATTAGCTCAGTCTAAAATAGAGGGGTTTGCTTCACAGAGCACTGCTTGGTTCAGTATCAAGCATGTTTCTTCTCTCACTTTTTACCATTCTGCCTAAGCTTGTGCCAAGAGGTACAAAGGCAGAGCAAAAAGAAAAAGTGACCGAACCCCTGAAAGGCTCAGCGAAGCTAAATCAATGATTTTGATGTGATGAAGATAATTTTTAAATAACTTCTTAATATACTTTTCTTGTATTGGACTGCATACCACCAAACAAAACCTAAAACACAATGAATACTCTATATACCACGCCCATTGCTGATGTTGTCCGCTTAGATGGTGGAATTCTCAAAGAAAATTGGACAGTCACTAAGTTATATGATGCTCAATTAGTAAAAGATCACTTAAAAATTAGCCAAGAATGGCAAAAGAAAGAAGAGCAAGTTCTGATATTGGTAGAAGGTTCAGGCGTAAATACAATGGCTAAGGCTTGTCGAGATACACTCGCTTCACACTATGACAATAATGAGCCAAATGCAATTGCTCTTCTGCTTCGTTCTGCTTTATCTAGAGTTATTGGAACCCTGTTAATTGCGGTCAAGCGTCCAAAATTTCCTATGAAATTGTTCTCTGATGAGCAAAAAGCTATTAACTGGCTATTAACCCACAAATAATATTTTTTATATTAAAGCTCATTTAAGTAGTCATATTCCTAACATATTAAATATACTAGTCCTAATAGAACTATCTAAACAACTCTAACATGAAACCCTTATATATCACGCCTGCTGCTAATGTTTTCCGTTTGGAAGG
>JAKVCT010000434.1 GCA_022448995.1 Saprospiraceae bacterium | reverse complement strand
TAAATAAATATAATTTTAATATTCTTTCTTACAAATTTCGAGACCGGCGGTAAACCGTGAACCTGGTTACCGCCGAAGAGCTCGCATGAATTTCGAGCTAGAATCACTTTGTCTGTTTCCATGAAATATTATTAAATTATTTATTGTTTCATATGTGGGCTTGGCGTAAGGGTCCAGGGTGCGCCATCCGGTTGTCCGGTGGGTTGTGTTGGGGTGGATGAGAAGCGGATTGAGTGGAAGGGATATGGAGAAGAACTACCTGTAGCTGATAATGATACAGCTGCTGGCAGAGCACTTAATAGAAGGGTGGAAATTGAAATGATTGATTAGCACACAACTTAGGGGGACATTCAAAAGTCTTTCTATATTGTCATTCGCGTTTTATTTTAGCGTTTCGGTACTTGTGGTTTTTTCATTGATGTTCAACTTGGAATTTATAAAACGTCCATATTCTTCCATACCTCTTCTGCTGAGGTGTGCATCATCCCAAAGTTTAGGGTAGCCATCGTCGTAGAAAAGCGTGTATTCTTCTCCGTTATTGAAAAATTGGAACTTATCGATATAGTTAACATCTTTTCTGATTAGTTCTTTCATTTTTTGATTAACGAGAAATTTGTCTTCTCTGAGGTGAACATGTCCAATATACCAATTGACGGAGTCTTTAGGTATCCCTTTTTTGGCTAGGTCGACTGATATTACATTGATATCAGAGAACTGAGCGGGACCAACCATATAAACCTCCTTATTATAAACCTCCTTTATTAAATTAGCCGATTGAATTCCATCTTCATAGGTCTTATTTGTCCACAATGAAGAAAAAATCACGATAGATGAACTTTGAATGACTTGCCTGATATTACCTGGTGTATCTTGAAATTTACCACATTTATAGATCTTTTCATCCTCCTCTCCTGACAGGACTTTTTTGATAAGATCCATCAAACATGGATCATCTATATCTATTTTGTAAAGCTTTTGGTTCTTTCTATTATCGTTATAATTGAGACTTAAAAAGAGATCGCCTGCCATGGAGTCCCCTATAAGGAGGATATCTTTGTTATCCCCATTTAGAGAGTCGTTCTCACTAAAGCTGTCAGGATAATCAAAGGCATCTTCTTTAACTTTGTCAGCATCGTACTTAATAGCCGTTCCGTATTTATTAATGAAGTTCTCCTTTAAGCCTCTTGATTTATGTCCATAGAAACCTATACCAGAAAAAAGTAAGGAGGCAACTGCGAAAGAAGCAAACACCTTCCATCTTGATACTTTAGAGTATCTGATTGGTTTTTCATAAAAATTGTACGACAGTACACTCATGCAGTAGATCAATGCCAGAATTCCTAGTATTTGAACCATACTGAATTCTTGTATCCCCTGGCTGAAGTTCCAGATTTTTAAAAAGGCTATTGCGGGTTGATGAATTAGATACAAGGAATAACTCAGCAGACCTATATGGACTAAAAAGGATGTTTTTAATAGTCGGTTCAGCAATCCTTTTCTGTGACTTAAGAGCACTATGATTGCCGAAAGGACAACAGGAACAATGGAGAATGGTCCAGGGTGTTTGAAGTCTATTACTCCTGCAAGTATTGCAATAAGTAATAGTAGAGAACCAATACCTAATACATCCAGGACTTTATTATTCTTTTGAGAGGATGTTTCGTCAAATTTTACAAAACTTAATAGCACCCCTAAAAGTAACTCCCATGCTCTTGCTATCGAGGAATAAAATGCTAAGGATAGATTGGTTTCGCTAAGATGGAAGCAATAAAGCATACTCAAAATCGCCAACACAGCAAATAAACCGATCTTGAAGTTCCTTTTAGCATTTCTAAATATTATCAATAGAATAGGAAGAACTAAGTAAAACTGCTCCTCTACACTTAAGCTCCATGTGTGAATTAGAGGAGAGTACTCAACGAATGGATTGAAATAATCTATATCAAAGTAGAAAAAGTAGTTTGATAAAAAAAAGAGTGATGCCACTACGGATTGAGAGAAATCCACTAATTGATGGGGCAATAAAAGGATTAATGCGAAGGGAATCGAAATAGAAATGACCAAAAAGTAGAGCGGTGTAATTCGTTTGATTCTTCGCTCATAAAATTCTAAGATGGAAAAATTATTCTCCTTTACTTTCTTAGAAATAATTGAAGCAATAAGAAATCCGCTTATAAGGAAAAATATATCTACACCAATGAAACCATAAGGCATGAAATCATGACTTAGATGATACAGCAGCACTGGTATAATGGCAATGGCTCGAAGCCCATCAATTTCAGCACGGTATTTCATGGTTTAGTTTTCATACAAAGGAATGGTTTTTTCTTGCAAGTGTCAATTGTGTTATTACTCTAATTTTGACTTCTGTTATATGTTTGATTATAAATTAGGAGTTCTGACATTTGTTAAGCTGACTATGGTGTGTCATTGGTTTATTCTGATTTGAATGCTCCGAGCTACATATTATCATACTGTGATTATTTTCAAAATACATTGAAAACATATGCTTAATGAGGTCTTTGTATACCTTCTGATTATTAGTATATTAAATATTTATATCAAATAATAGGAAGTATAATTAGTCTGTTTTCTAGTTTGAATACTTAGTTAGACTTATTTCGTATCCTTTAATCTAGGCATTGAAGAATATGCAGTAACTTGATGCCCGCATAATATTGATAGATGATATTTTCATGGCTTGACATTGTATTGTTTTTAGGACTAAGTCAAGGTTTTTTTCTTGCAATAGGATTAAACAAGATTGATAATAGAAATACGAAGGCTAATAATGTACTGTCTGTGGCTATCTGTATGGCTGCGATTATGTTGTTTGGTCGAATTGTATCTTTTAGGCTTGAAGCGGAGTGGGTGGTTATGGTAAGTTCCTTTGTGGATGTTACTATTTTACTCTTTGCCCCTTTAATTTATTGTTATATACGTCGTCTCTTATTTCAAGAATCACCAATTTTTAAATTGTCATTATGGCATTTCATACCGGCATTTATTCATCTCTCAGTGACTTTGACGACCTTTATATTACCTCATAATATACAGTTAGACTTGATTCAAAGTAGAGCGATTGCTTATTTTTGGTTTGTGGCAGAATTAGTTGGCCTCTTCAGTTTTGTAATCTACACAATTTGTGCTGACTGGCTGCTAAAGAAGCACAAAAGACTAATGAAAGATCAAATTTCCTATACTCTTGTAGTGCGGAAGTATGTAAGGTA
>JAKVCT010000433.1 GCA_022448995.1 Saprospiraceae bacterium | reverse complement strand
TTAAGTCTAATAGTAGATTTTAGATCAATTTAATTTTTTTCAAACAGAAAATCCAAACTTTTAGGAACTAACTTCTAAATATATTTGGTGGGATTAGTTGGTCAAATTATTGTTTGTGTTCAAACAAATGACAATTCATAGCTATTTTAGGTCATCTTTTGTGCCAAAAAAAACGAAAAATGCCAAAAATTAAACCCTAATTTAAGTTTTTTCAAAAAAAAACAAAGACTTAGCTTGTTTTTTAAACTAAGTACCCCTATCTTGTGTTAAAGACATGTACGGAATACATTATATCTTTGCTAATAAACAAAAAAATCCATGAATACAGAAGTTTTAGGTTCAGAGATTGATAAAAAGGACTGGCGATCAGCGTATAAGTCTTTACGTTTTTTTTCAAGAAGAGCTATTCTCTTCTTCTCGATCTTCTGCACTCCTGTCTGGGGAGCTGTGTTATTTAGTGACAACTTGCTAAGAACAGGACGTAGAATTGAAGGTTTCAAAGTAGTTAGCTATGCTGTCATATACACAGCAAGCATTTATCTTCCATTCAGGTTATTAATTCCCCCTTTGCATCCTGCAATATATGTTGGAATTGCACTTGGAGCATCTACCCTTGGAGCCAGCGTACTAACGACCTATTTTTGGAAAAAATATATTGGTGAGGACACTGTATATACTCCCAAACCACTGACAGGGCCTTTTATTGTTATTATCCTCATGCTTATTGCTAGTAGTTTTGTAGTACTCATTATCATGTCCAGTCACTTAGTTACAGAGGTACCCAAATAGGAATGAGATATATAAATAGAGCTGTCTAAAAAGGTAAAATCTAATCCTTCAGCTCGAAATATTATTTGACGAAGGGAAGGGCTATGGGAAACTAACATTAGTCCTCATTCACTGCTATATCTAAACCCCGAAGGGCTCTACAAACTCACTTTTATCACCATAGCTTGGCTTGTGCTTTTCAGACAGGCTTATAAGATTTAAGTCATTACCTTTTGGTGAACCCTTCGTGATTCAAGGTCAAAACTTTACAATATTCAAAACTTCATTACAGACTAAGTGCTTTCAGTTTATCAATATTCCTCATTCTTTATTCCTAACCCCAAGTGTTAGTCCGCGAAGGATGAGCTTTATTAAGCACTTTGTAGTTCATACAATAATTAATTATCAACAATAAGTAAAAACAAGATTTTCATAAGCGAATTTGTGCGAAAAATTGATAATTAATCCTTAAAACTTCATAGACTGTTATTTGATGAAAATCAAAATTAATAATTAAGTAAGTAGCCACAATTATTTTGTATTTAACCCCGAAGGGCTCTGCGAAGTTAATTCAATCAGCCTTTTAGCTTTGCTGAGCCCTTCTGGGTTAACTGCGTTGAGCTCTTCGAGGTTATTATAAAAATAATTATGTCCACCTACTTACATATAAAACCCTAATAATATGAATACCTTAGCCCAACGTTATAAGACAAGCCTAAGTCTCTTAACAGATCTATATCAATTAACTATGGCCTATGGTTACTGGAGAACAGGCAGACATAACGAAGAAGCTGTTTTTCATTGGTTTTACCGTAGAAACCCATTCAAAGGTAAGTGGGGGATTGTTTGCGGATTGCAAGATGTTATTGAATACTTAGAGAATTTTCGTTTTACTCCTGATGATGTACACTATCTAGGCAGCTTGAAAGGCGCGGATGGTCAACATCTATTTGATGAAGGCTTCCTCAACTACCTGCAACGTATGGAGTTTAGTTGTGATATTGATGCAGTTCCTGAAGGCACTGTTGTCTTCCCGCATGAGCCATTGATTCGGGTAAAAGGTCCACTGATTCAAGCACAATTAATAGAGACTGCCCTGCTCAATATTATGAATTTTCAGACCCTAATTGCAAGTAAAGCTTCTAGAATTACTCGTGCAGCAGGCAAAGATATTGTATTGGAATTTGGATTGCGTCGTGCACAAGGTATTGATGGTGGACTCTCTGCAAGTCGCGCAGCCTATATTGGTGGTTGTCATGCAACGAGCAACGTCTTGGCAGGTCGATTATATGGAATTCCTGTCAAAGGTACTCATGCCCATAGCTGGGTTATGGGATTTGACCAAGAAAAAGAAGCTTTTGAAGCTTATGCTAAGGCAATGCCTAACAATTGTATATTTTTGGTGGATACTTATGATACGATTGAGGGAGTCAAGAATGCAATTGAGGTTGGTCGAGAACTCCGTAAGCAAGGACAACGCCTGTTGGGAATACGCTTAGACAGTGGTGACTTAGCAGAGTTGAGTAAGCAAGCGCGTCAGTTATTGGATGATGCTGGCTTTGAACAGACACAAATTGTCGCAAGTGATAGTCTTGATGAATATAAAATAGCTCAACTAAAGGCAAAAGGAGCTAAAATAACCGTTTGGGGAGTTGGTACACGTCTAGTTACTGCCAACGAACAACCTGCCCTAGGAGGGGTCTATAAGTTAGCTGCCATACGCAAGCCCAATGAAGATTGGGCCTACAAGGTCAAACTCTCAGAGAACCCAATCAAAGTATCCAATCCTGGAGTCTTACAAGTTAGACGTTATTACATGTCTAATAACTTACCTTTTGGTGATATGATCTGGAATGAAGCAGCAGGCAAACCCTCAGGAGAAATCAAAAGTTTTGATGGTCGAGAAGTGGTCGCTTCAGGTCGATCTTATCAAGAATTACTCAAACCTATATTTAGAGCAGGTAAATCTGTGTACAAGAGTCCTCATATCCGCGATATTCGAGCAAAAACCTTAGAACAAGTCCGTTTATTTTCTCAAGTGAACTTTGAGTATTATCCTATTGGTTTAGAGAAAGGATTGCATCACGCAAAAAAAGAATTAATTAATAAAATCCGTCAGTCTTGAACTGATAGTTCGTTTATTTTTTAGTTTCACTGAGCCACTATGGGCTCTTAATGCTTGATAATCAAATTTCACACAA
>JAKVCT010000432.1 GCA_022448995.1 Saprospiraceae bacterium | reverse complement strand
GCAACCTTCTTCGTAAGGCCATTCTTTGCCACCTTCCTCAATAATATCAGCATTAATAAAAACCTGTCGAATACCTTCTTCCCCTCCTTCCATATCCTCATCACTCAACTGTTCTGTATCTACAATAAATAAACGTATATCTTTCCCAATTTGTGGCGCAGCTAATCCCATTCCTTTTGCATGATACATAGTTTCATACATATCTTCGATTAATTTTTTCAAATTAGGATAGTCTGCATCAATATCTTTTGTCTCTTTTCTTAGTACAGGATGACCATAAGCGTATATAGGCAAAATCATAATAATCTATATGTTTGTTTATGATAGTTCGTTGATTTTTTAATTTCCTCACAAAAATTGAAAAACACTTTTTCTTACTACTTGATAATCAAGACTTTACAAACCAACCCAATTCTATATATCCTTTTAATTATCAAATAGTTACGAAAAGCCTACGAACTATTGTTGTTTAAACCCAATGAGCGGATACATAATGATAGTTCAGTACAATCATTATATATTTAACCCCGCAAGGCTCTACAAAGTAAATTCAATTAATCATGCAAAGATACTTAGAGTCCATCAATATTAAAAATTAGAGCTTCTCTAGTTAGAGAAACTCTTAAATTTTAACATTCAAGCTATTAAAAAATTTTCAATACCTAAGTATATTATTTAGCCAAAGCAATTTTCTTCACCATTTTCTGACCATTAACAGAAAACTCAATCACGTAAATTCCCAAGGGTTGAGCAGAAAGATCAATTTGTAAGTTTTGACTATAATGATCAATATTTAGCTTCTCTGTAATACACTGTCCTAATAAATTGCGCACTACAATATTCCCAGCGAATTCTACAGAAGTATTAATCTCAACATTCACAATACCTCTAGAAGGATTGGGGTAGATATTCAAACTATTCTCAGCTAAAGTGTGCTCATAAGACGAAGAAATAGTCCCTTCTTGCAAACAGATATCAAAATTGTGTGAATTTCCAGCATCTGCATCATTACTATATACCCGAATATAGTAGGTATTCCCAGCCGTCAAACCAGAAATAGTGGAGGTAGAAGCATCACCACAGCCCAAACTAGTCAAAGCTTGGCTATCCCCTTCTACAACCTCAAAGTTCAGATCGGTAGCTGTTCCATTGTTAGCTACTACATTCAAAAACGTAACATTGATGGAGGCACCTGTAGCTGTAAAGCTGAACCATACATCATTTGCAAACCCTGTTCCTGCACAAGTTGACCAAGAAGCACTTGCATTTAAGTTTGTACTACTTGCTACATTTGTACAAGTTCCATCAGTATTCACCTGCAAGGCAACAGCATTTATACGCATATCATTAGCAGGTCTAGCTGCTGTATTCATAGGCATTGTATTTGCCAAATTTGCACGCTCTGCTGTCAACACAGCCTGCATAATTCCTACTTGACCATTAGTAAAACTATTCTGACAACTCTCATCTGAATAATCCATAAAGTTTTCGATCATATCAGGTAAATCACCAGCTTGTCCAGCATCACAAGTATTTTGTGTGGTATCACAAGCAAACTGTGAAGGTAAACCTGCATTGGGTGTATCATTCAAACCATCATCTGCATTACAATCAGGAATACCTAACTGCGAAAGCAGACCATCGCCCCAAATATGACGTAAACCCAAGTAGTGTCCCACTTCGTGCGTACCTGTACGCCCTTGTGTAGTCAAGGATTGCCCAGAAACATTGTATGAACCCTGACGACCAACTACACGAGAATCTATTACCACTCCTTCTTCAGCTTGAGTTGGTGCGGCAGAACCTGTAGGCCAGTTACTCAAGCCATCTGGTGGGTAAGCATATCCTAAAACACCTCCTGCCCCTAGATTAGTCATCCAAATATTTAAATAACTGGTTGGATCTAAAGCATCAGAACCACCTGTTGCACTAGCTTTCACCTCATCAAAGGCATTAATATCAGGGAATAATCCACCACCACCAAACGTAGAAGTAGTTTTCACCCAAATTATACTATCCAAGCGAAACTCAATAGAAGGATTAGCCACAATAGTATCAAAAATAGAACGCATCAAAGCCGTATCTGGATTCATACGTTGATAATCTTCATTCAGAATTGCTAATTGTTCTAATACACGTTCCTCTGTGAGATGTTCTTCATTCTCCTTCCAAACTACATGAACTGCTACAGGAATAGTGTAAGTAGCTCGCAAGCCACCCTCTTCATCAGCCATACGCCTAGCTGCCTCAAAAATTGCATTTACTTGTGCCTTATAACCAGGATAATCTGTTTCTCTAGCCTCTACGGCATGATCATATGCGCAACGATGATGGAAGGGAATAGTTTGTGCAAAGGAAGATATTGCGAGAAGCAATAAGCTCGCGGTAAGAATGTTTTTCATAAAAAAGAATCTAAATTGATCAGACATAATGCCTGTTGGTGATAAAAAGGCGGTAGCCGTAATTTACTTAAGGGATATACTCTTAGTGGCAATTAATGTATTAAAGCTTCAAAAAACATAACTAACTACTAAACAACCACTTACATAACCAATACAACATTTATTCTCAAATACTTCATTGTAATAAAAGTGATAGCAAATAAACTTCAGACTACTCATAATAAATATAGAGCCACAAAGATAATATAAAAAAAGTGTATCTTATAAGGAGATTTTTCTCGAAATCTAAGTCAAACTTTAGTTTTGATTGTTTTATTGATATCTGTAGTTTGTAAAGGCTTAGCTTTGCTAAGCCCAAATGATTCTTAAGTAGTTGATAATCAAAACATAAAACAGCAATTACTACAACAAGATAATTCTCTTAAAACCATTGATTATCAATTAGTAAAAAAAATAAAAAATCAACCAACCATTAATTCAGAAGATTAATTCTATATTATTGAACAATTTCGTTTACTAAAAAGGGCATTATTAGTAAATTTGACCCTGAAGTTGCCATTAGCAACTTTCTTTTACATGCATCACTAGCTTATCTTGTTTATGAAAAAACCTGATTTTTCTAAAGTTGACATTAGTCAACCCTCCAAATATGATTCATCTGTTTCGTCCGAGCATACTTGGGAAACCGCAGCAGGCATTCACATTCACTGGGAACATAATAATACTTCCCTTCTTTTTGTATGGTGATTGTTTGATTTTCAAGGCTGGTCTTAAAGAATTAAGAGGTTGTTTAAAGGGAAACTCGTTTTATGTTCAAGGCTGTGTTTAAAGGCTTTTTGTTAAGAGC
>JAKVCT010000431.1 GCA_022448995.1 Saprospiraceae bacterium | reverse complement strand
ACGAACATTGACGTTCTGAAAGAGCTTCTTCAATGTCCGAACATTGTAAAGGCTTAAAGTTGAACGATTTATATTCTGTAAGCCTTTCTGTCAAGTACAAGATTTTAGATAAAAGTGAGTTAGAAGAAGGAGTCAATAAGGACTATTGTTAGCTTCGCTGATCCCTTCGGAATTTGTCTGACGTTCCATCGAGTCCTAGATCTTTTGCGCTACTTTTAAAGCAATGTTAAAAGTAGCTTAAGAAAAGATTTTCTTAATGCTGAACCTCCCTATTTAGACTCCAAAGTTTGTTTAATAAACTCAAAAACCTTCTTCGCCCTACTCCTCAACTCAACAGGTTCCTCACCATCTACTATTATGACTAATTTATCGCCTTGTGTACTATAATCAAAACGTAAAACCGCGTCTTTATCTCCACCATACAAACGAATTTGCTGTCCTCTTATATCAAAAGATTTATACCTCAAAGTAGAAGTCAGCAGAAAGCTATGTTTGATAAATATTCGCCCTGAGGATAGACGAACAATTTGGCTAGATGCCAACAAAACCAAAGCAATAGCCCCCAAAGTATATAGTCCCCCCTCTCTTAACATTACCGCTGCCACCTCTGGAACAAACATCCACAGAGCAGGCAATAACAGAAATACAATGACTACAGTCAACTGATTTAGATAAAGACGTAACTTCATATAAAATTTAAATTATAGTTCTAATCTAGAAGAAATGACTTTCATCCATTTCAACAGTGACATTCGTATTTGCCTGCAAACTAGCAAACAAAGCCCTAGTTTTTGGTAATTCGTAATTAAAAAAGTACTCCAAGGTATACAATTTAGCACGATAGAAAACATCCTCTTTCTCTGCCAAAGCAGTACAAGCTACCAAACCTTGTTTGAGCCATTGCCAAGCCAAAACAATATGACTAAAGGCATCTAAATACAAAGTAGCATTGGATAAAAAAGCCTCCATCTGTCCTTGCATAGCTTTCATGCTAAGATTCATCGTCACTTCTACCAATTTATCTAAGCTTTTGCCTAAACTAACTGCTGCTGTGGCCAACTGTGGATGTTTACTCGCCTCTTCCGTTACCCTTTGGATCTCGGCTACCAAAATACGCAAAGTTGCCCCTTGATCCTTAGCGATTTTGCGTCCCAAAAGATCCATTCCATGAATGGCGGTTGCCCCTTCATGAATCGGATGAATACGTGCCTCCCGATAGAATAATTCTGGCAAATACTCATTGGTAAAACCATAACCTCCCAAACATTGTATGGCTGCACTTGTACTAATACAGCCCATTTCTGCAGGATAAGATTTGGCAACAGGTGTCAATAAACCTAAGAGCGCTTCATATTTTTCACGAGCGGCTTCATCCTCGGAAAGTCGAATCAAATCTGCATAATTACTACATTCTAGCAATAAACTCAAACTACCTTCTACCATTGCTCTTTGTAGGAGTAACAAACGCTTCACATCGGCATGTTCGATCAAAGTCACTTGCTCCTTTCCTCTTTGCCCAAGTTTACGACCTTGTTTGCGCTCCTTAGCATACTCCAAAGCAGCATAATAAGCTGCAGAGGCGATGGAACTCGCATTCATACCTACTGCTATACGAGCTTCATTCATCATCTGAAACATACAATTCAAGCCCTTGTGCTCCTCTCCTACCAAATAAGCTCTACAATCATCCTTTTCGCCCATAATCAGGTGTGCAATTGGTGCACCTTTATAGCCCATTTTGTGAAAAACACCTGCTGTTTCTACATCATTAAAAACCAGTTCCCCATTGGCTTCTGGTCGCAAACGTGGCACTACAAACAAGGAAATTCCCTTGGTCCCTTTTGGTGCACCTTCAATACGTGCTAACATCAGATGAATAATATTCTCACAAGCATCATGATCCCCACAAGAAATAAAAATCTTTTGTCCCTTTATTTTATAATAACCTTCCTCTGTCCGTTGTGCGGAAGTCACCAAATCACCTAAAGAACTTCCAGCTTCTGGTTCTGTCAATGCCATAGTTCCTTGCCAGATTCCTGCATACATTTTATCCAAGTAGGTTGCCTTTTGTTCATCAGTTCCAAAGCTACGAATAAGATTAGCAGCACCTGCACTCAAAAAAGGAAATACACTTGCCGAATAATTGGCAGCACCCATAATGAACATTGTTGCATTAAAGACACTATAAGGCATCTGTTGTCCACCCTCTTCATAGCTCAATGGCGCATTAATCCATCCACCTTCACCAAACATATTCATCAGCTCTTTCATTTTAGGATGAACGATAATACGACCATTTTCCATAATTGGCTGATTTACGTCCATTTCTTTGAGAATAGGACGCATATATTTTGTTGACAAATCAGTACAAGCATCTAATACCATCTTATAGGCTTCTAAATTATGTTCCTTATGAAAATCATATTTAGATAGTTCCTGAATCTTGAATACTTCTTCTAATAAAAAATCTAAATTTCTACGATCATAATATTGCATAACTAAGTATTGAGTTATTTTAAGAATTCGTGGCAATACAGCAGAATAACTCATGAAGGTCTAAAGAAGACTCTTTGGTAGTTACTTTACATATACCTCTTTAGGTTCTAAAAAGCCAAAATTTACGTTTCATCAATTTAATAAAAAATCTAAGCTTATTAAAGCTTAACAGAATTAAAATTAAGCCTAAATATTAGAGAATATGTTTTAGCTACAGGGTAAGAACTATGAAGGATCCAATACCATAAAAAAGTATCCCTGTAAAAATAAACACTTGGTTGCTAATACAAAACTTAACAAAAAACCAACAAAAGATATAAAAAACTATAAATCAACTATTTAAACAACCGCAAAAAAACAACTTCCAGAACAAAAAAGACCCTATTATTATCTGGTTTCCATGTACCTTGCAAACTATTTTTTGAGGGGAATATTCTTCAATATTTTGGAACATACAATGATTGCCACAAAAGGTATAATCAATCAATTCAAAGATAAAAGACAGACTCTACGCATCTTCTTTTCTTTTGTAGAGGGTGAGCTTATCGATATTTGCAACTTCGGAGCAAGATTATCAGGTTCCATTGAGGATCTTGAGTTTCCAACATCTTCCGGAATTAATGTAGAATTACCTAGCATGGGACTTTTGCAAAGTTATGATGATGGTGACTTGGATTCAGGCAATATGCATGAATAGACGGGGCTGTCCAAAAAGGTAAATTTCGAAAAATGAAACCAAATAAAATTTTGGATTTTATTTTTTCTTTGTTGCG
>JAKVCT010000430.1 GCA_022448995.1 Saprospiraceae bacterium | reverse complement strand
TTAAGGAAAAAATTGTTGGGGATACAGTCCTCATTGAAAGCTCCAAAGGGGCAAATAAATAAATTCGGCAACTATAATTATAGGAGCGCTGAAGATATACTAGAGGCTTTGAAACCTTTATTGGTTGAGTACAAAGCAACTCTATTGTGTAATGACAGAATAGAAATGTATGGTGAGCATTTATTTAATGTTACCACGACTAGTTTATTAGATTGTGAATCTAATGAAAGCATACATTCAGAGCACGCTGCAATGCATAGCGTAGCAAAGAAAGGTATGGATTCAGCACAAATATCTGGGTCTACAGCATCTTATAGCTTAAAACGATCATTAGGTAATTTGTTTGCCATTGATAATGAGCAGGATGCAGATGCACTAAATAAGCATGGTAAAAAACAAGCGCCAGTTGCAAGTGCAGAAAGCATAAAGGATGCAGTTGATGCTATTACTAAATGTCAAAGCATAGAAGAATTACAAAAACTTTGGAAGATTATTCCAATAGAAGCTCGTAGTACAAGTAGTGTAATACTAGCTAAAGATCAGCAAAAACTAAAATACGGAGAAAAATAATATGCCAAGATTGCTATCAATAAAACTAAACTTAGACAAAGTTGATAAAGAAAAGTTATACAAGGGTAATAAAGGAACATATCTAGATGTAGATGTTTGGATAAATGAAGAGCCTGACGCATATGGTAATGATGCATCAGCAATACAAAGCCAGTCCAAAGAAGATAGAGAAAAGGGTATCAGTAAAAACTATATAGGGAATGGTAAGAAGTTATTCGGTTGGAGCACAACTAAGACCGAAACAAATGTAGATCTGCACACTGCAGCAGAGCCGTTTTAATATTTGGCGTAAGCCATAACTGAAGAACCCAGTCTCATGCAATCAAGTCCTCCTCTCGTTTATATAGGGTAGCGAGAGGGGGCATTTGCAAAACATACTATGAATAGATTATTTTGGGATATAGAAACAAGTCCAAATATTTTATATAGTTGGAGGACAGGTTACAAAATTAATATTTCGCATGACAATATAATTACAGAGCGTGCCATAATTTGTATATGCTATAAGTGGGAAAAAAAGAAAAAGGTACACACGTTACAATGGGATAACGGATGTGATAAAAAATTATGTAAAGAATTTATGGAAGTTATGGAGCTGGCTGACGAGATGGTAGCTCATAACGGAGACAGGTTTGATATAAAATGGTTTCGTGCTAGGTGCTTAAAACATAATATAGGTGTTCCAAAGGATGTAACTACTGTAGATACACTAAAATTGTCTAGGTCCAAGTTTGAGTTAAACTCACATCGTTTAGATTATATAGCAAAGTTTTTGTTAGGATACGGAAAAATAGATACAAGCTTTGATTTATGGAAAGGTGTTATTGATGGCAACGAGCAGTCTATGGAATACATGTTGAAATACTGTAAGAGGGACGTAAGCATTCTACAAGAGGTATATGAGTACATAGCAAACTACACAAAGATGAAAACACATGTTGGTGTAGTAGAGGGTCGTGACGCTTGGACATGCCCTGCTTGTGGTAGCGACCATGTACATAGGGATGGTATAAGGGTAGGCGCTTCTGGGGTAAAAAGACAACGTATGCGGTGTAATAAGTGTGGTCATGTATATTATATTAGTCAGGTAGAGAATAAAAAATACGCAGAGCATATAATGAACGAGAAGGAGAAAAAAATAAATCAAACAAAAGAAAAAACATATGGAAGATCTGCCAAAGGAAAAAGCGATAGAAGTACACGCTAATTTAGATGCTGAAAAAATAGCATTAGGATCATGTTTATTGACTGATGCAGAACAAGCAAGTAAAGCATATGACGATATAATACAAATAGTTGTAGAGTCTGATTTTTATTATAGACCCAATCAGATAATATTCACTTGCATGAGGGAAATAGCTAATAAGGGTGACGATATAAATGAATTAAATTTACACGAAATACTTCGTAAAAAAGATTTATTGGATGAAGTAGGGGGCATGGCATACATATATGCTATTGCAAACAGCTGTGAGACTGCTGTACAGTCTTTGACCGCTGCCAAGATAGTCAGGGAGCGTAGCAATGCTAGAAGGATTGTACGAAGCTCTAGGCTTGTTGTAGAGCGTATAGACTCAGGTGCTGATGCAGATGAAGCAAAGGCGTTTATAGAGTCAGAGATAGCCAAGATAGATGGTTTTATAGACGAGGACGTATCACTAGGTAACGTAGGATCTAAATTTATAGATCAAGTAAAACTTATGAGAGATGGTAAGTATGAACCAGTTAGAATACCTACTGGTATACCACATCTTGATAGCAAGCTACCAGAGGGTGGCATTGGCAATGGTGAGGTAATGGTCATATCAGCGCCTACCTCTTGTGGTAAATCACAACTAGCCCTTAATATAGCGTTGAGGTTAGCTATAAGAGATAAAAAGGGCGTAGCGGTATTTTCTTTAGAGATGCCATCTGAGCAGATATTTAAACGCATGGTACAAATATCATCTTGCTGCAATCTAGAGGAAGCTAATAACAGTATAGATAAAGAAACAGCATTTAAACCTATTATAGAAGCAACAGAGAAGGTCAGAGACTCACCTATATATGTCTACAACCACGTTAGAAATATATCAGACCTAAGAGCTAAGTGTAGAAACTTAAAAAGAAAGTTTGATATATCTATGGTTGTTATAGATTATCTGCAGCTAGTGCCTTGGGATTCAAGAATGACCAAGAATGATGGTATAGCAGAAGTTAGTCATAGTATAAAACAAATGGCTATGGAGCTAAACATAGCTGTTATACTATTAGCACAAGTAAACCGAGAGGGTGCTAAAAGAGGTAAGTTATCTGTCTACGACCTAAAAGACTCAGGTGACATAGAAAACGATGCAGACATTATTTTAATGATGTGGTGTACGAACCACGACATGGAAAAAAGTAGAAAACTTGACAAATCTGGTAAGCCCTATATAGATTTATCGTATAGTTTGGTAAAGAATAGAGAAGGCGAAAGAGATACTGTTGACAAATTTATATTTGACAATTCAGTAGGCAGAATTTTTTAGATCTTAGGGAGAGGGCAAGCGGTAACGCCCCCATCGTAGTTTTATTGTTCCTACGTTTTTGATCTCCCTATTTTTTAATTAGGTGGCACAGGGGATTGCGGTGCAGTCATTCTGCTCAAGTTAGCTAATTCTTCTTGTAAGAAAACTGACATTTCTGGATCATCTTTAGCGTACACTATCAAAGATTTTAATCCATCTTT
>JAKVCT010000043.1:14155-25549 GCA_022448995.1 Saprospiraceae bacterium | reverse complement strand
CCAGCACAACCTGTAGTATTCAAACCGCAAGCACCACCTAGTCCGCCAAGATTATTGGTTGTAAATTCCGCTTCTATCAAAGCACTCTCACCGACACAAATCGGACTTTGAGCAGTCGTTGTTAGATCAATATCAGAAACTCTAAACTTAATGGTATCTGAATGTAAACAAGTAGTTCCTGAACCCGGTAAATCCACACTGTATTCTACAGCAACCACCACACTATCGCCAGGCGTTAATGTATTAGGTACATACAATAATGGATTTTGTAAAGTATCATCTGAGAAAGTAGCTGTACCACTTATCAAATTCCATTGGAAATTTTGCGCTTGTAGGTTGAAAGAATCAGCATAGGTTGCTCCAAATAACTGAGTAGTATCTGCAATCAATGGACATAATACCGTATCATCTGCACTAGCCTCAATTCCAGGCACTAGTACTGATATTGAAAAGTTTTGGACACATCCACCTGCAGCAGAGTTATTCAAAACACCTACGGAAAACTGATTAAACCCTATATTTGTTTCATCTGGGGTGACCTGTATCAATACATCATTGGTATCAAAAGGGGCACTAGGTGGTGGTGCAAATACCAAACTACTCGCAAAAACAGTGGAAACATCACTATTAAAAAACTCAATGGTATCTGCTGCATTTTGACCGCCCACACCAATATTGAAACCTAAGGTATAACTACTTGCTGTGTTTGGATCTGGCGGACAAACAATAAAGGTGGCAGAAGATCCTGTAGTGTCCAACATTAACCCATCATTTAAGCCCGTAGGCAAAGGATCATAAGTGAAATTCACCTCACAATCACAAACAACAGAACCGTCACCTGTATTTGCTGTACTGAAAATATCTGTTGGTAAATTAGAGAAATTTGTAATTAATAGAATGTAAACTTCTCCTGCAACAGCATTAGGAATAAAAACGTCTTCTTGGGCAACTGCAGAATAACTACAATCAACTACACTACCTCCTGCTCCTCCATTTCCTAAGTTTCCACAACCGGCGTTCGCATCAGCTATGCTAGCAAACGGTCCCCAAACAATAAAATCAATATCAACATTATTCGTATTATCTAAGGTAAAATCAATATCTCCAGATTGCCCAATAGTCATGGTGTACCAAGCTGGATTGGGCTGTGTAAACAAACAATCATAATTGTTGCCCACAGGAGCATTGGGCTGATTGGTTCCAGCGGCAAAAGGATTGAGTACATTATCACAAAAAGGTTCTGCTCCTAAACAATCTGAACCCTGAGCCCAAATTGTTTGGCTTGAAAAACCTAAGAACATAGATAAGTGTACTATAGTATATAAAAATATTTTTTTCATGGATAAATTATTCTGATTATTGATAGGATACTTGGCTAAACAATAGTTTTCGGAAAGGTTATCTCTTCTGTTTTTGTTATCAATGCTTTATAAAGTTGTTTTAAAATCATATTCACTGTATAAAATCCCCCTGATTTTCTGCACTAAACCTAATTCTTAAACAACTTCTGTATATCGGATCTTTATTTTTCCTTTTCTTTAAGTAAGGATAGAATTGTTTAACAAAGTATACTCATAATGATAAAAAATATCTAAAAAATTAGACATGCTCTAACTTCTCATTGGTGAACAACTCAAATAAACTTTATTGACCTAAACGACTCAATTGTTTTCTTCGCTTTGTGAGATGAGCTTCGTTTTGTGGCAAGGCATTCTGACATTTAACTAACATCGCCTCTTCGTTTTCGTTTCTCCGTTGCTTTTGTTCCAATCTAGAAATTTCTGCTTTGATTGAACTGTTCTGTTGCTCCAAGTTTCGAATAATTTGCTCAAGTGTTGGTCTATCTACTTGTTGGTGGTGGATATCTTTTTTATTCATTGCCCGCAAATCCACCTTATTCTCTGCTTGCATAATTTTTTTTGCTTGTTCTGTTGTTATTTGTGCGCTGATCACCAAAGGGAACAGAAACAAACTAACTAATAGAATTAACTTTTGCATAAATATTGTTTATATTATTATATAATGATCAATAGTTTGTCGATTTTTTAATTTTAATTTCGTTGAGCCTTTTAGGTTTTGTAAGATAATTTAAAAATCTACAAACTATCAATAATGGTGTAATGTGTAATTATTACGTATTAGATTACCCAATTTGGCAGTTGTAAAATGACAGAACAAGAGTATTCATTCTATCTTATTCTAATTCAAATTCATTGATAAATGAAGTAAGCAGATTAGAAAACAAAAGGGTATATGTTAATTGAGTAAATTGGAGAAAGAAAGGATATTTTTTTGAATCGTATTGCAGACAGAATGTAAACGTAGGAAGTTATTGGGGCTATAATAGATATAGAGAGACCAGAGTATAAATATATATTGTTGTTTGGTGCTAGTATTTCCTACAAAGATAAACTAATTGAGCATAAAAAAAATACTTTGAGAGAGGGCTTTTTATATTTTTTCTGATTCTAAACCTTTTTTAGTTTATTTGTGATCGTTTTTTATGATTTTCTAAATTTAGGAATTAGCAGTATGGGTACGAAAAGAATATATTTTCAAGGATTAAACGAAGTAAGAGCAATAGCAGCCTTATTTGTTGTCATTCATCATTTAGAATTATACAAAAAAAGCAGTCAACTTCCTAGTCTCTTTGATTATCCAATGTTTAGGCATTTTATCGAGAATTTAGGTAAAAATGGGGTTTATATCTTCTTTATTCTTAGTGGATTTCTGATTACCTATCTGCTTTTAGCAGAAAAAGAAAAAAAACAAAAAATAGATTTACCTAAGTTTTATGTACGAAGGATATTAAGAATCTGGCCCCTGTACTATCTAACCATATTTACTTCTTTTGCTCTGATACCATTATTAACCGTGCTTTTCCCTGCAATGCAAGCAGAGAGCTTTGCCTATTCTAGAACAGCACATTTAATGTCTGACCCATATACTGCCCTTATTTTATTTTTGATTTTCTTACCTAATATTGCTTTATACTTGAGTAAAACTTCTATAGGTGCTGCCCAAGCTTGGTCTGTAGGTGTAGAAGAACAGTTCTATTTGATTTGGCCTCAATTTGTACAACGGTTTAGCAAGTTATTTCTTGCTATAGTCTTTTTAGGAGTAGCTTTTATTTACCCTTATGCTCATCGAATTGCAGTGTATATTTCTATAGATTTAGCGACTTTTTTAAGAGACTTGAGTATCATTTTACCAATCAACTTTATGGCAATTGGAGGTTTAGGTGCCTTTGTTTGGTATTATTACAGAGATAAAGCAAATTTGATCTTAAAAAGTCCTATAAGTCCTTACTTATTTATTATTAATACCATTTTGTTTATTTTCTTATTATTTGTTCATATCAGTACTGTCCTTTTAGTCTTAGTTGTTATGGTGGAATTGATTTTCATTATCCAAGAGCATTATTGGTTTAATCTTAGAAATAAATATTTAGATTGGATTGGTAAGGTTTCTTATGGTTTATATATGTACCACCCTACCGTGATGTATATTATGTATTCAATAGTTCACGGATTCTTGGATTTAGACTCCTTGAGTCCTATTTATATACCATTAGTTTATCTTTTAGTGATTAGTTTCAGTCTCCTAATCAGTCATCTATCCTACAAGTATATAGAATCCTGGTTTATCCGTTTGAAAAATAAGAAATATACTGTTATCAAGAGTGGACTAGATAGCAATTCTGTAGATTCCTAAAAAAATGTTGATACAGAATTCTAAAAAAAGTTCCCTAGATGTTCACATTTTAAAATTCTCTTGCATTAAGAGATAAACAATAAAATACATACACAAAACAAAAAAGCCTATAAATCAAATAAATACATAATCTTTTTTAAGCACTTAGTTCATCGTTGTAAGTTACCTTTATATTCATTCAAAACGTGATCTCAGTTGAAGTTTTCTCTCCGTAAGAGAAGACACCAATATAAAAACCATAAAAAATAAATGGTAATTGGTCTGAATAAATAACGTCACATTATAAAGTTATCTCACAGTATTCTTAGACAATTCTTACAAAAAAATAGCAAAGATTATGTTGAACCAAAAAGTAATTTTCCAGGCTTTATTAGCACTTGCTCTTACCTTCGGTATCCAATCTATCAGCCAAGCTCAATTCAAGTTTGGTCTCAAGTCCGCTGTAACCACTTCAAGTTTTTCCAATAAAGAAGGAGGCTTATTTAGCAAAGTAGGTCTATCTGTAGGCACCTTTGCCGATATCCAAATCAAACGAATTGGATTACGCATAGAAGGAAATGGAATTTATCAAGGAAGTGAAGGTCATTTTTGGCAAAATGATGAAACCAAGATTCTATATGCTAATGTACCTGCCATGATTCGCTATATGCCTGTTAAGAACTTATATATTGGGGGGGGGGCTGCATTGAATTACAAAATTCTAGGTAGTACAACCAGTACAGAAAAGATGGGCATGGATATTTTGGCAGATATTGAGTACAGATTCGGCAACAAAATTGGAGTGAATCTTCGCTACACGCACGGAATTCCTATGGGAGGTAATGCTGCAGGATCTATTTTCCCAAGCCAAATGTTACAAGCTGGTCTAACCTTCTCTCTCAATTAATCAACTAAGAAATAAGAGCTCAACAGAGTAAACAACTAGTTTTAGAAAAGCTCTAAGCTCTAAAGAAACTACTGTCCATGAAAATTTGTGTTACAGAGCATAGGACTACGAAATTCAACAATTTCTTCGCTTCATTAACACATTTCTTTTGAATTCTATATTAAGATCAAAAAATTATGGACAATTAATGAATCGTAATCCAAGTTTATATAGCTCTCTCCATCGGAAGGTTTTTTGTAAGCAGCTGATTGCTATACAAAAAAAAGAAATCAACTAATATAAACAAAAGGCGTTATCACTTGCATTCGGTGATAACGCTCTTTTGGTTGGAGAATACCTAGCTATTGATTATGATAGTCTTCCCCTAGTTTGTCAAGAATGAAGTTTTATAGTAGTTAGTTAACTACTTAACTCCAATCAAGAAGACAGATACCTATTCTAATACTTTACAAACTGTTGTGTTTCTACATTTCCTTTTCCGTCCATTACACTCACCTGATAAAAACCAGCAGTCAATGCTCTTACATCCAATTCAAATTGGTTACTTGTCGAATTACTGTGATAGATAAGCTGTCCTTGAGTATTAGAAATAAAGACTTGACGCTGTTCAGTAGTTGCGAAAGATAATCTCAAATAATCAACTGCAGGATTTGGATAAATCTCAAAATTAGTCAGTTGAGCAACAGCTGGAGTTTCTTCGATAGAAGTACTGACGTTATCATACCACATTACCAAAGCTTCTGGATAAAAACCAGTTTGGAAATTCCCAATACTATCTCCTGCCATATCATAAACAATACCTCTGTCAGCTACATTATTACCATAATGGATACGTGCTACATAAAATCGGCTATTTACAGTATCCATTGCAAAAGTAAATGTACTTGCACTACCTTCTACATTCGTTAGCGTGTTTGCAGAAGTAGTACCATTAATTAGATCATAACCACAAATATCGGTACCATTACAAGCAAAGAACCACTCATTACCTTTCTGATAAATACTTGGACCATAACCATACATACTGATATCAACTCCAGGGCTTGTATTTACACTAGATTGTCCTGTTTGTGCAGAATAATTAGCAATTACATCAGCTGAAGAACTCAAGGCATAGATCGTAGAATCACCTACTACTGTCATACGACCAAATGGTTCAGCATTATCGTGAATTGTATCATTGCGTACCCAAGTCATTGTATTGAGGTCAACGATTGACATAAAACCTAGGGAGTCTGAAAAAGAACTACTCGTTAAATTCTGAGCAATATATGCAGTATCATTCAAGACCACAAAATCCTTGGCTCCATAAACGATTTCTGGAATAGAATCAGTGTAGGCTAATGTATTTTTGTCAAAAATTCTAAAGTTATTGTCTGAAGAACCATACCAGTTACCCACCAATAACTTATCATTATATATAGCCATCTTTATAGTACTAGTTCCACCAAATTCTGCTGCAGCTAAACGTGTTTTGGTAGTTAAATCGTATTTTACGATACTATCTTGAGCAGCTACATACAAATACTGATTATCTTCAATAAAAGCATCTTGGATAGAATTTGTGTAAATGGTATCCATAGTTTCATAAGTATCCGCATCAAAATCATAAATACCAATATTTGCATAATCTGTACTAGTTCCACCAAAAACTAATAGTCCACCGTTGACAACGATTAGTTTTTGAGCAGAAAGATTATTCGCCACAAATAGGATAAAAAACAATAGAAAAATAGGTCTTAGCTTTTGCATTGTTTAAACTAAATTAAAAAGGTAATAAAATGCTAAGCCCCGTAGGTAAGTTTATTCTTGTAATAAAGTAGTTGACTTGTGTGTATACAGATCCATTCTCCTATATTATTATGCGTATTTGCATGACAAGATAGGATTCTTTTCTTAGTGTATAATGTACATGTCTCCTTTCAATAGTTGGTTGATTTTTTAATTTTTTAGTTAACCCTCGAAGGGATCAATACAATTAAAATTGAAAAAATCTATGAACTATCATCCTTTATTAACCGATGAATAAGCTTCAATCCACGAAAGCTCAATTCAAACAGTATTTTATGGCAGGTCTCCTGACTTATTGGTTGTACGAAGCTTTTTGCTGACAAAAAGCCTAATACAAATTACTATTTACCTTCCCATTAAATCCGATTAACAGTGGTTTTGAGACGTTAGGATAACTCCTCAAATTAATAGCAATTCCAACCAAATTACAGTTGCGGGACAGTCTAGGAATCACACCTAATTCCCTTTTAATCCTTATCTATCAGTATTCTACAGTATAAAAATTGACAGATAAAGAACCACAAACTGGTTTTAAAAATTTAAAAGTGGGGCAAAGATAAACTTTATTTTGAAAAATTAGCCTTTGCTTATGTTAATAGTATGTAACTTATGATTGTAAATCTTACTTAATCTCTAAAGGCCGCTATTTCAGTATTGTACATTAAAAACATATACTAAAGTTTTCATATAATTTAATTTTATTAACTCTTAACAATAATCTACAAAATATATCTTAGTTCTAAAAAAAAACGTATATTCGTCTAATCGAAAACACACAATATAGAAGTTGTTGGAAAATCATATTCACTGCAGTTAAATCCCCTGATTTCCTGCATTAAACCTTATTCTTAAACAACTTCATAAATAAAAAACGTATCAAACTAACTTAATTATATTAAACATAAGTCAATTAAATATTCTTGTCATTATTGAATCCGACCATGTTCTTTGATAGTTCGATCTCCTTTGATTTTAACAATACACATATATTCAGCAAATATATAAACAGCAACAAAATTGTGCTATTCTATCATTTTGTCATGGCTGCCAAGCCAGTATGAGTAGTTGTACAAAATTCAAGATTCCTGTTGTATTAGGATTGGTTTTTATTCCCTTTATCTGCGTTAGATAGCCTCGTGATCATTCAATTATCTATCCCTTCGGTTTTTCTTCCTTGATTTATGAAATAACACCTTTTCTTTATTACAATATCTCTTTCTGAATTTCGTACAGTATAAAATTGCTTAGGCAACATTTTTTAATTTTTATAAAACTATAGATTACACTGCACTTTTCGTAAAAAATAATGAATCAAATACTGTAAAACATTAAGATACTAAATTCCACTTTATTAAATTTATTACAGAGGTTGTCTAATAATCTACGGTAACATATTAAATAATTACTGATATTTTTAGACAACTTTACTAACCTCTTAACAAACAACAACTATATGACACTAGTATTAGAAGATCTGCAAAAATTGCTGGATGAAAAGAGATATGAGGATCTAAAGAAAGATTCCGAAACTTTTCTTGAAGCAAATCCTGATGAGATACAAGGCCATTTGTTCTTAGGTAAAGCCAATATTAAATTGTTACAACCCAAAAATGCTCGTATTGCTTTTTATAATGCTAAAAATGTTGACCCTAAGAATATAGAGCCGTTCTTTTATCTTGCCCAAATTGCTCTAGCAGAAGGAGATATTCCTACAGCAAGAACCCGATATCGCCAGATGTTGGAGATTGCCCCTAAGAACACCGTTGCTTTAGAGGGAATAGCTGATATTTTCTTTGTCGAGGAAAACTATTATGATGCAATTGATGCTTACAAAAAGCTCTTTGATGTCGGATTCAAATCACCAGTTGCTATCCTAAAATCTGCAAAAGCCTACATGCTTACTAAGCAACTTGAGGAAGGACTTACTTTCTTGGAAGAAACCCAACCAGAGAGTTTTGATGAGGGGATCACTGTAGTCAAACGACTTATGTTGATGTCTCTGAAAAGAAATGATGAAGCTCGCAAAGAGACAGAGAATTTATACAAAAATGTGCCTAATAATCCTGTTTATATTTTGGAATGGGCCGCATTTCTTAAAAATGATGGTGAAATAGAAAAAGTAGAAGAAATGTACTCTAAGGCCATCGCTTTAGATATTCCAGAGAAACAAAAATCTGAGGTTTATTTCAAACGTGCAGACCTTCGTTTAGAACTAAAGAATGCTAAAGGTGCTCTTGAAGATTTTGATAAAGTGATCAGCATAGCTCCTTCTCCTTATCTGTATAGAACACGTAGTGAAGTCCGACTAGCTGTAAAGGATGTAAAAGGTGCTCTTGAAGATCTAAATGAAGCGATAAACCTAAGTCCTGATTTTGATAACTATGCGGGAAGAGGACATTTATATGTCAAGGCAAAAAAGCATGATAAAGCCATTGCTGATTTTACTCGTCTAGTAAAGCTCCGAAATTCTGATCCTGAAGGTTACTATGGCTTAGGTCTAGCGTTTTATGGGAAAGGAGACAAAACAAAGGCAATTACCTACTTACAAAAAGCAGAATCTTTTGGACACCTAAAAGCAAAAGATCTCTTAATCAAAAAGTTCCCTGGTCCAACAGTAAAATTACAGGAACGATCTAAGGAGAAACTCATGAAAGAATTTGAACCAGAATTCGCTGCAAATGAAGCCTCTCCTACCTTACAAAAAGCTTTTGGAAAACTCTGGACTCCTGATATAGATAAGCTTGTTTTATCATTGGAAAAAGAGATTAGAACTGCTCCTCAGAATCTTGTAGAGAGTATCTTGAAGCTTGCAGCTCAAGATCTTTTAGTAATCACTCCTCAAGGGCTTCTATTTTTCCAAGCTGATGATGATCCTATCGAAGCATTCTACAAAATAGTCATGGAATCTCCTCATGCACTTGTCATTGAATTGCAACCTACGAAGGGAGGTGATAGAACTAAAATGCGATTGTATGAAAATGCTGGTTCTCTAGTTGTCAGTTATCCTCTAGAGGATACTTTTGAAACAGCTCCAAGATATTATGCACCTACAGAACAAGGGGCTATATCATCCGGTCAAAAAGCAAGGCTAGAAACAAAAGTAATTGAATCTTCGAAGTACCTAGATGCTATAGAAACATTTATAGCAGGTGCAGGATCTTAATAAAACATTTAAAAACTCTATAAAAAATAACCAATTATGGCAGTAGGTACGGATAGAATATTAGAACTAGTAGCAAAAGCTACTCAGTTAATCAGAGATGGGAAATCTATTAAGACAGAGGTTTCCAGTGCTGTAGAAGAAGCAGGAAAGGTTTTTGACTCAGCTGTTGCTGCCGCAAAAACCGTGGATGCTGGAATTGCAGAGTTTGAAAAAAATGAGATGACCATAGAATCAGGTCTTGCAAAAGCGAAAGAATTGGGGAAAGCCGTTAGTGATATTCGGGATTCTCTGACAAAAATATACGAGGGAGGTAGTGCGACAATAGACAAAGCGAAAGAAATGTATGATACTGCCCAGGAGATCAAATCAGAGCTACAGAAATGGAAGGAAATCAAAAAGGAGATCGAAAAGCAAATAGATGATATGAAGCTTCAGATCATGATTTCCTTACAGTCTTGCCTAAATATGGCAAAGAAAGCTTCAAATGATTGGAATGAAATGAAAAAGGCAATCTCAACAGTAGCTGGTATCAGTTTGCTTGCTTCAGATGCTTATGATAAGATCAAGAAGGCAATCTATGAAGCAGTGAAACCAGATGTTCTAACAACTTTGTTCAGCTCCTCTGAGCATAGAGCTGTAGATCATTTCAAAGAAAACGTACACAAAGATATCGAAGCGAAGTTAGATTCTATTCTCAAAGCAGGTAAAGACTATATTGATCAGTGTCATGCATGGCAAAAAATAGTAGAGTGGGAAACTAAAATCGGTGAACTTGTAGTAGAACTAGAAGGATTATTTACGGGTAATCAAGAGACAGTAGAAACACGTGAGTCTGTCCTAGAGGCTTATGTATCAAAGTGGATGAATAAAATTGAGACCTATGCCAAAGGGAAGTTAACAGAAGTTTTTGGAGAGATGGACAAGGTTATAGATATCTTGGGACCTGGTATCAAAGTAGCTCAAGCTCTATATAAATCCTATAAGATAGCATCTGAATTTACAGAAGCACTCAAAAATGTTCCCGATTCCTTAGATCCTTTTATAGCAGCGCATGGAACACAGAAATATGAGTTCTACAAGGATAAGAAAATTAATTTATTTGATGTTGGAATCAAGATACCTATTGCTTCCTTAGGTTGGATTTCCGCAACGTTTAGTGCGGGTATTCATTCTTATGTCACCCTTAATCTATCTATTGAAGGAGAGATGTTCAACTTCATGAAAGATTCGGAAAATAGAATTGTAAGGGGGAATGTGACAGGAAGTGCTATACTCACTGTTGGTGGGCATATTGGTATAGGGGTTGATCTACTTGGTCTTGTCCAAGGTGATATCGAAGCTCGATTGAACTTAAACTTTGGAATTGATCAGGCTACTGGAGATTTCCTTGTAGAAAAGAATACCAATGAGGATCCTAAAAAAGGTGGTATTGATCTTGCATGTGCAGCAAACGCTTCTTTTGTTCTATCTGGAGAACTTGTACTTAAAGTACAGGTTAGTACCTGGATACGACTGATCGTTAAAGCTGTAGCAACTGCAGCTGGTAGAGATGTTCCTAATCTACAAGCAGAAACGGTACTAGGAGTAGCAGAACTTTACAGGGCTGAAAAGGCAGTAAGCTTCAATACTGTGGTGACTTACGACAACAGTATTCTACCAGATTTTAAAGCCATCAATGAAACTCTTCGTTCAATCGGTAATCTTCCTTCTGAAGCAGTTAGTTTGATTAAAGAAAAACTAGAAAAATACTTTGGCAAAAAAGATGGAAAGGAGTTAAAAGATGCTGCACACGGTTCTCCTATTTCTGATGATGACTTGGCAAACTTGAAGCAGCAATTAA
>JAKVCT010000043.1:0-14145 GCA_022448995.1 Saprospiraceae bacterium | reverse complement strand
CAAAACTGCGGAAGTACAGTCCGCTGGATAATTAGTTAGAAATAACTATTTTTTGAACTTATTTATTTAGTGGAATAATATCTCCACTTTCTAAACAAGTTCTTGATTACAGTAGTTCAGAGGTTCTAGGAGTAAAGTGGATGCACAAAACGAATTAAAGTTTTGTGTAAGATTGATGATGATTAGTCAAGAGCCAAAATGCTTAGTATTTTGTAATACTAAAAAATTAACGAACTATCTTTATTCTTAACAATGATATCATAAAATATAAAATATATGATGAAGGCTAAATTAAAAACTCCGGATGTAGCTAAAGCAAAAGGACAAGGGCATGTAAGAAATAGTTTGAAAAAACTATTGAAAGAAGATATTACCACTCCTGTTCAGTTTTTCTATGATTCAGAATTTGATTACGGAGACAAAGATCCTAAAACTGGAAATGCGATCAAAGTACCGATCATGTTTATTGGAGAGGTACCTAGTGCTTGGAAAAAGTGGATGAAACTTCCTGAAATAAAAGCAAAAACATCAAAAACTTTTGCTGCAGGTCGATGTGTCTTTGACTCAGCAACTGGAACCTTGAGTTTGGAAGTAAAAATGGGTAAAGGTGCTAAGGCTCCTGTATTGAAAGCTATTCACAAGGAACTACTAAAACCTTTTGCCAAACCTGTATTTGTAGAGGTTATTGGCAGTGCTCCTATTGCAGAAGACGCCGATGCTACGGTAACAGAAGATACTACTGCTTTTGATATAGATATATCAGATTATACCAAGGAACTTGATGAACTTTTGGCTGAGGGAGAACCAATGATTCCTGTGTTAGAGGATATTAATACCAATGTGTATGAGGCTTTCATCAAAGGAAACAATCTAAGAACTGTAAGCGAGGAGATGATACATTTGTTTAGCACTACTATGAATAAAATACGAGCTAATCAATATGAAGATTGTTCTGAAAGAGCTAAGGCTCTACTCACACAATTTGATAACGATACAGAACTAGACACGCTTATAAAAGCGGGTGGTGGTGATGCTGCTAAACTCCAAGCATACCAAGATGCTCGTGCAAAACTAGTCAAATTTGGGACAGATGTTGATACCTTACATCCCAATATTGAAAAAGTAATTGAAACGGCAATATCTGTCCAACAGGTATCTGCTCCAACAGAAGGAGAATTTCCTCCTGTGAGTACCAACCCTCTAGAACACTTGACGACTCAATTACAATTGCAATCCAAGCATTCTGGACAGGAAATTATTCAAGGCGGTGCAGATCTTATGAAAGAAGTTAATAAACACAATTAAGTTCTTAAGTTCTCCCACTGAGAAAAATGATAGCTGTGAACCTTCTTTGCATATGGGATGGGGTTCACAGCTTTTCTATTTCTGCCTATATCTATCCTATCTCTCCACATAAAACAATCCTTTTTTTAATTTAATAATTAACATCTATATAATTGATTATCAAACTCAATGGTACTATTATGTTTTAGATCACTTGAACATAAAAAAGATAACAGAAAGTTAGTAAAAAAACCAGTCTTTTGAGATTTTTTAAACGCATGGAACTAAATCTCTTTTATGAGAGTTTGTTAAGTCGTATTGCACAGGGTGTTCCTCTTGAATACTGATAATTCTACACCCCGCATACTTTTTAAACAACTTCTATGTTCTATAGTCAGTCTAAATCTTCATGATCTAGTATTGTATTAATATTTGATCATGAAGATTTTTTTTGAATAAATTTCACCTATTGACCTTAGTTCGTCGGTTTTTGTAGCTGCTCGTCAATTAGTAAGAACCCCGTAGTGCTCCGCATAGCTAAAATCAAAAAATCAACTATTAAATAATGAATACTAAATTACTACACCTTAGTTTAAAACTATTTAATGCTGTCTTAAAAGGCGAAAGCAAAGAAGTTGATTTATCCAATACATTGGCTAAAGGTCTTATCATTGATAACTATGCAATTTATGCAGCAAAAGACATTTTGTACTATTTCAAAAAAAATAAGCTAAGTGCAGAACAGCTCAATGCCACTTTCCATAAATCTTGGTTGACTATCCAAAAAAGTAGCCGATTAGAAGAGTAATCAATAATATTGAATATCTTCGCGATTAGATCTTTGGATTCATCAAGTTTTACATTATATGTCAACTTATGGGACAAATTTTCAATCTGACTATATCTACTTCCCTGCCGAAACTTTGGCAATTCCAGAACTAAAAAACATTCCACTCAAAGTAATTAGAGGATTAAGTAAGGAAGAATTAATTGCAAAAGCATTAAAAATATTGTCTAGTGGTATAGCCTTGGAAGAAGAAACTATTGATGATTTATTAGCCTTACTGAAAAATCTAGAATATAAATTTACAACAGTAGATCATGTTAAGAATAAAGAAGCTTTGGTAAAAATCATTGCTAAATCTGGTGTATATCCATCTAGTCCAGCAGAGTTTTTACGTTATTTGGTTTACTTGAGTACAGAGTCCACTTTATTGATCAAAAGTGATGCAGTAATTAAATCGATCAAAGAAAAAAGGCTAAACATTAGCAAACATGTCAATGCTTTTGGCTTAAAAAAGTGTGCAGAGATATTCAATCGCTTCAAGCCATTATGGTTAGCCTTTAAGGCCAATCCTGATAATAAGAAGTTTATCAATGAGATGAGTCGTTTGTCCAAGCGTTATCACAAAGCTATGCCTGTAGATATCCTAAATACGGTGACTTCTATTGAATACAGTGAGGAAGAAATCAAAAAAGCACTAAAAAAGGTTAATAATTTTAGGAAAATTCGAGTGTTAAACGCTTTGAATACTCGATTGAAATATGCTACAGCCTTTCTATACAGAGTACGAAATGGTAAATCCTTTGCTGTGAAAAATAAAGGCAATATGGATCTGGGTTATTTCCAAAAAGTTCACGATCTAATCTATTTTGATTTGCTGAATAGCCTAAAAGTAGAAGGTTTAAAAATCAAATATCCTACGAATGTAGATTATGCGCTACCTGCAACCGAAAAAATGTTCATTGGCAATTATCCAGTAGGAACTAAAGTCAATGCAGAAAAAATGGTGGCTGGTGTTTATTGGGAAGATGCTTGGGGAGCGAATGATTTAGATTTGTCCGCCTTGAGTCTAGCGGGAAAAGTTGGATGGAATGCTGCTTATAAAAATAAATCAGGTAGTTTGATGTACTCTGGCGATATTACAAGTGCACCTGATGGCGCTACAGAATTGCTCTACTCCTCCAATGGATTAGCTGAACCAGCAATGGCTATGCTGAATATTTTTAGTGGTGAAGTGGGATGTAAAATCAAAATTGTGGTTGGAGAAGCTCCAAAAGTTTCTCACAATTATATGATGAATCCAAATGAATTGATCTTGGAGGCAGAAAGCGCAATGGTTGGACATAATCAAATTTTAGGAATCTTCCTTCCAGGCAAGAATAATACAATTAGTTTTATTTTGGTCAACGCTGGTTTTGGGAATATGAGTGTAAGTTCTAGTTCTATGCATTCCGATAATGCACGTAGTGCTTTATTTAGTCAATATACAGATGCCATTTCCTTGAGAGATGTCTTAATGGATGCAGGAGCTATTTTGACTGATGGTTACGATGGTTATGAAATTGATTTGGATTTGATGCCTCAAAATTTGACAAAAGATACCTTTATCAAGTTGCTAAGTCCAGCTTAAGTAGCTTATAATCAAATTGATATTTTCGTTTTACAGTGCAGTTTTGGAAAAAATCCAAAACTGCATTCTTTATTTTAGACTATATGCTGATGTTTTTTATTTTTTTTAGTAAACCCAATCCTCAAAAAAATGATTATATTTGGATAAATCACTTCCTTGAAAAAGAAACAAATAGAATAAAAAGATCCAATAAAATTTTTATTGGGTTATTCGGTTTTCGATATTTTGTCGTATATATATCCAAACAAAAAATCATAATCTTTTACTTTTTGATGGATTTTTCCATTCTGACTCCTTCAAAAAATAGTTTCACTATCGATCCTATAGAATCATTAATGATTGATTGTCAATTAACAAAAGAAAAAATAACGGATTACAACAACAAATCAATTACATCTTAACACAACAACAGCTAAATCTAATTCAGTATGCAATTGTTTAAAAAAATCACCTGTCTTTTATTGTCAATTCCAATGATAGGCCTTGCACAGCAAGGACATAACCACAAATTTTGTGGTGTTGATGCACATATGAATCAATCAATTAAAGAAAGAATGCTACGCGAGCGCGCAGCAGTTTCTCCACAAGAAATTGAAGCAATAAGAAATAGTCGTGCATCTATAAATATTCCTATTACTTTTACTAACGTTGGTGATAACAATGGTAATGGCTATACAGACATGGATAAAATATTCGATGTTTTTTGTGCATTGAATGACGGTTACGCAAGCATGGACGTGCATTTTCATATGAATTTGCCTATTCGTTTTTTAGATAATAGTATTTTATACAACAATGCTTTTTCGAATAGTGTAGATGGTATCATGGCAGCTAATGATATTCCCAACACACTCAATGCCTTTGTGGGGCCCTCTATAAATGATCCTGCGGCTAGTTATTACACACCTTCAGCGGACTGTGTTTTCTTATTGAATAGTCAAATTGATGGTGCAGGTGGTGGAAAAACAACACGCCACGAAGTAGGACACTTTTTCTCCTTACCACATACATTCTCAGGATGGGAAGGTAGCGATGTAGAAGCTGATTATGGTTGCGACCCAGTTCCTGCAACTGTTTCGATGGGGTGGTTCAATTTAATTCCTGAAAATTTTGCTCGTACAGGTTCTGATGCAAACTGCAGCACTAGAGGTGATGGTTTTTGTGATACAGAAGCTGATTATTATGCAAATCGTGAGCCTTGTAATATGGTTGCTTGTATTCAAGATCCATTGGGAAACACACTTACTCCAGACAAAACTAATATCATGTCTTATTTTGGAGATGACTGTGTAGATGGTTTTAGCACAGAACAAGAGAGTGCCGTTATTACCAATATTACGCAAAGAGGCTGGACAAACTTTACCCCTCCTACTACTGCTGAACTAACAGGGACAGTAAACCTAAATGTACCCACTAGTGTAAATGTGGTAAGCAGTAATACAGTAACACTTTCTTGGGATGCTATGCCCAATGCCACAGGTTATTATGTTGAAGTGAGTCGTTCAATTGGTGGTTCAGTGATTCCTCCATTTTTTGTGCAGGAACTTGTGTATACAGGAACAAGTGTTGAGGTTGATGCTAATTTATTTACACTAAATAACCAGTATATTATAAAAGTTCGTCCTTTCAATGCTTACTATGCCTGTAATGGACACACAGGAAGTGCTATATTTTTAGCTTCTGATGCTGTAGCTTCTAGCGTACAAACAACAACTTCTAATAACTTATCTATGCAATTATTAAGTAATCCAGTTCGTACAGATGAGATCCAGTTAGAAATTGATGCCGAAAAAATGTACAATGCTCAATTAGCTCTTTATGCTATTGATGGAAGAGTTTTGAGTTCTAATCCTGCTATTCACATTGAGCAAGGTAGCCAAACTCAAAGTATTAATGTTGCTGGTTTAGCAGATGGAATGTACGTTGTAGTTTTAACCACAGAGGAAGGTGTTTTGCAACAAAAGGTGATGCTTAGACACTAGTTGACTGGGCTTCCTTTTTAGGAAGAATAGATTCTGAATAAAAAATGTATAGTAATTTCTCTACGAGAATGCTATACATTTTTTACTTTTGGGGTTAAGTTAACAATCCTTTATGCTTAAACTTCCGTTATTAGGAATAGGCAAGTCAATGAAAACCCAAAGCCTACCCTATTCATTTCAATCGAAAAATAGCTGATGACAAAACAATATCTTTTTATTGGTCTAATAATGTGCTTGATCTGTACATTTACTCAACTTTCTGCCCAAATTGGAGGCAATAGTACCTATGAATTCTTACGTATTCCACATTCTGCACGTATTACTGGACTTGGCGGAAGTGCCATTGCTGTTATGGATAATGATATCAATTTGGCTTATCAAAATCCTGCTACACTAAACCCTGCTATGCATGGTCAATTGAGTTTTCAACAAAGTACTTACTTTGCAGGAAGTACCCATGGTTATTTGACTTATGGTCACCAAATCTCTAAATTACCCTTGATGGTACAAGGTGGAATGCAATATATTAGCTATGGCAAATTTACTCAAGCAACACAAAATGGTATTCAAACAGGAAGCTTTGGTGCAAGTGAATTTGGGATTAATATTGGGGCTGCTTATCAATTGAGCGATCGTTTTTCGGTGGGTACCAATATACGTACAATTCTTTCTTATATAGAGTCCTATAATTCTACGGGAATGTCTGCAGATTTAGGGGCAGTCTATAATGATACATCCAAGAATCTAACTATTGGTTTGACCTTTCGCAATATAGGTTCACAGTTTACAACTTATGACCGCAATGGGAATCTAGAACGATTACCTTTTGATATTCAGCTGGGTATATCACATCGCCTGCGTTATCTGCCTCTTCGTTTTGGGGTAATTTTGCACAACTTACAACGCTGGGGAATCTTATATGATGATCCCAATCAGCAAGATCAAACTTTATTTATAGATCCTAATAACCCACCATCAGAGAATAAAGCTGGAAAATTCTTTGATAACGCCTTTCGCCATTTTATTTTCAATCTAGAATTTTTGATTGGTAAACGAGACAAAGAAATTTTATTCTTGCGTATGGCCTATAATCATCACCGAAGAGGTGAGTTGAGCGTGAAAGGTTTAGTAGGTGGTTCTGGATTTAGTGGGGGTTTGGGTATCCGAATTCGCAATTTCAGAATTGATTATGGTATTGCAAGTTATCATTTTGCGGGTGCGGTGCATCACTTTGGGTTGACAGTAGATATTAATGAATTTAAACGCGGATAAATGTCAATTTAAGAACTAGATAATAAGAAACTTTTCAAAAAAGAGTTTTCAAAACTTGGCTCATTGGAGGGACAATGATCTTATTATCTAGTTTTTTATTAATCTATAATACTGAACCTACCTAAAGTAAAAAAGTGAACCCAAAACCTTATTTGAATTCACTTTTCTAAATTAAGTAGATAGCCACAATTAATTTGTATTTAATTCAAGCAGCCTTTTTGCACTGCACTTCGTTAAAAAGCCTCGTGATAGCGGTGCTATCCCTGCGTTTTTCGCCTCGTTCAGCATCAAAAAACCTTGTGAATTATTATAAAATTAATTATGTCCACCTACTTATCTTTTATTGATTTTACGATTATCTTATCGTACTAATACCAAGACCTCTTTACCCTCTTTCTCAATAATCATTTTCTTAGCAGTTGCAGTATATTCAATTTCTCCATACAAAATACCACTCAAAATACCTTCCAGCTCCATCACGTTTGGTCCATCTTCATCTCTGCTAAAACATGCCATTTCAGTCATAATTACGTCTGTAATATTCAATGTTTTTTTCTTTTTATTATGCTTAAACTCAAAGCTGATGTGATTGCAACCTGCATAAGCACTTCCACGTCCTTCTTCATAAAAAGTAACCGAACCACTCATTTGTTTACCATTCATCATCTCTATTGTCCAAGTAGTATTTTCTGTCACACCTAGTTGATGTGGTTTTCTCATATCACTCTCCTTTTTCTCTTTGCTAAAAACGCCTGTAAGTATATATTCTTTAGGTAGACTCTCATCATCATAAGCTACCAATTGGTAAGAAATTACATACTCATACCCTTTTTCATATTCAAAGTACTTAATATCATTTTCTAGAGTCATCCACTGAGTAGCTCCAGGTCTTTTGACTTGCAAACAAGGTCTTCCATCTACTGTTGTTGGCTCACTAGAAATGATAAAGTGTTCACCAGTATATATAGTGCATTTACGATCTTGATCTAATTCAGCAGATATCACTCCAATCTCATTTTTATTAGCTGGATCTACTTTATTTAATGCTGCAATTTGAGCATCTGACTTTTGTGCTGTTCCTAAATTGATAGATAAGAAAATAGTAAAAACGGCTAATCCTATTTTAAAAATTGATAAGTTCATTGTGTTTAAGTTTTATTAGAACAAGTTTAAAATGTTCTAAAAGTAGTGGATAATTTGTGGATTCTAAATAGGAAAATTTCTTTAAGTAGGCGGACATAATTAATTTTATAATAACCCCAAAGGGCTCTGCAAGACAAATTCACAAGATTTAACTTTGTTGAGCCCTTCAGGGTTAAATACAAGTTAATTGTGGCTATCTACTTACTTAACTCTACTGTCGACAATGGTGTAATCTATTCTTCCTTTTATTATTTGCTTAGTATGATGTTTGTTTTTTCAAAAAGGGTGTGTTTAGCCTAAAAAAAGAAAAAGGGAACATCAATCACTGATATTCCCTTCTCTCTTCATTATTGAAAAATAATCAAATTAGGATTACAAGAATTTAAGTAGGTGGACATAATTATGCTCGCCATCTGCATTAGTACAGACAGTCGCTACATAAATACCATTGCGCTCAATCTCAAGAGGAACATAAGCATGACCTTGTGGTGTAATTGTACAAGCAGCACCACTTGGAATGTGAGTAACCGTTCCAAAAATATTTTTTCAATTGATTTTAAATTCAAAATCAATATATAACTAATTTTCAGTCCTAAAATTTCAAAAAAAATTAAGATTTCAGAGATAAAAAAACGAGACTACTTACTCAAAGTATCTCGTTAGTGGAATTTTTCAAAATAACTGGAACGACTAATAAAGCTGATGTGAAATTGCTAAAATTTCTTCTAAATATTTCCTGCTATTGGATAAACGTGGCACCTTATGTTGACCACCATATTTACCTTTCTTTTTCAGCCACAAATGAAAAGCACCTTTAGGCATCAGATTGATTTTCAATTCATCTAGCGCAATATCCTTGTGGCGTTTTGCTTCGTAATCTGAATTGATTTTTTGCAATTCTTTATCCAATAAATATTGAAACTTTGCTAAGTTAACTTTTTCATTAGGAGAAGTGGGTTCCAATTCAATTAACCATTCATGTCCACCTTTTCCGTGCTGGCTCAGAAAAATAGGGGCAACTGTATACTCTTTTACATTAATGCCCAACTGTTGACAGACTTTAGCAAGCGCTTTATCTGTATTCCCAACCATTACTTCCTCACCAAAAACATTAATAAAGTGCTTCGTTCTTCCTGTAATTTGAATTTTATGTGGTTTGAGAGAGGTGAATTTTATGGTATCACCAATCACATATCTCCAAAGTCCTGTATTTGTAGAAATGACTAAGGCATAATTTTTATCTAACTCTACATTATCTACAGTGTAAGCTTTGGGATCTTCCTTATTCAGCTCACTCACAGGGACAAATTCATAGAATACACCATTATCCAAAAAGAGCAGCATATCCTTATCTAAAGGAGCATATTGCGAAGCAAAATATCCCTCAGATGCATTGTAAGTTTCTCTGAATTGAACCTTAGAATCTGGTAAAAAAGTTCTGAATTGATTCCGATAAGGCTCAAAACTTACTCCACCGTGCATGTAGACCTCAAAATTAGGAAAAACTTCTAGAATGTGCTGTTTACCAGTAATTTCTAGTATCTTACGAAACAAAACCATTGTCCAGGTAGGTACTCCTCCAATATTCGTGATATTGTGTTTGATAGCAATATGCGCCATTTTCTCAATCTTAGCTTCCCAATCTTCCATCAATGCTGTTTTCAAATCAGGAACGTGAAAAAAACGACCATAACTAGGCATATTTTCTAACATAATTGCAGAAACATCTCCCACACGAGTTTTAGGATTTGCTTGAAAGGAATTGTGTGTTCCTCCCATAATTAGCCCTTTAGCATTGGCTAAGATCTTTGTATCAGGTTGCTGATAATACCACATTGCCATCGTATCATGAGGCCCCTTGAGGTGACATTTATTCAAGTTTTCGTAAGAAACAGGTAGAAATTTGCTTTTGTCACTAGTGGTTCCGGACGATTTGGAGAACCAGCGCACACGACCAGGCCAAAGAATATTGGTCTTCCCATGCATCATCTGCTGTATGTAGAGTTTGAGCTCATCATACGTACTTAAAGGTACTCGCTTCTGAAATGTATCAATACTCTGAATACTCTTGTAATCATACTTACGCCCCCATTGAGTTTGTTGCGCCTTATTGATCAGACGTTGAAACCATTTTTCTTGAGCCTTGGCAGGATTCTTCATATAATCATGAATCTGCCTGATCCTAAATTTTAGAAAGAAGCGTAATGCTGCATTTAATACACGCATGATAACTGAGATTTGAGAAGTGAGCCGACTTTATTCGTAGAGGTTCCTAATTAGAAATCAATGAAGAACGTCTCCAAATTTATTCTAAAATATAATATGAAAGCTCTTTTTCGCTATGCCGTACCTATTTTTTGTCTTGTTTGCTCCCTAAACTATTCTATAACTTTTCTCAATTTTAGGTTAATACTCTTCTAAAATACTTGCTTATTATGAATTGATAGTTCATTGATTTTTTAATTCTAACTTCTCAGAGCCCTTCTAGGGTTCTTATTAATTGATAATAAAGGTTTTACAGGATTAAATTATTTTATATATCCCATTAATTATCAACTTAAAAGACTCTACAAAGCTAAAAATCTACGAACTATTGATACATTATAAAACTCTTATTTGATGCTTATTCTTTACGAAAGTCGACTTTCGTAAAGAAATACAAGAGCATGTCTGAAATTGATAATCAATTAGTTACAAAATACTTATAGACTATGTATATAACTATTTAGAGATGACTAAGTTTACATCTTAGTAATATCTATTAAGTTTTTCAGAGCAATATTAGATTCTACAAGTACATCCCCATCCTTTTGATGAAGATCAATCTTAGCCGTTTTATTTCCTTGTGTCACCTTTGCATACTTATTATTTCCAAGAGATTGTCCGATTGCCCTGTTCAAAGCAGCAACAATTTTATCAAAGTTGATCATTTTGCGAACAAATGAAGGTAGTGACTTTACTTGGTTTTGCACCTCATCATCTGCTACTAAATCAGCTAATAAAAGATCCTCGTATACTTTTCCTCCATCTTCAGTTACATAAATATGAGGTAGTTGGTCTTGTTGATCCATTTGGACTTTCAACCAGATATTAGGATCATTATGGTCTTTGCGGCCTCGAATGACAGCATTATTGATCTCTTTTTGTGCTCTATCCAAAATTGGATTAATGAAAACTGGTGTTTTCCACATTTTCTTAAACATATTCTAAATGGGTATTAGATACAAAAGCTTCATTTGTTAGTCTAGTGCTAGTGTATCGATCGGTTTGACAATACAGAATTTTCATTCTATTCTGTTGCTTGGCAAAACTAAGTATAATACTTATAAATGAAAAATGAAAAATTAACATTTGCAATAACCTCTAATAATTACCTAATCAATACTTGTATTTAGACAACCCTAATCTACAGGAGATACAATCATTATTCATTCTTAGCTTTTAGTTTTACCGATCACTTCATGGTTTATTTCTACTTAATCTAAGAAAGCTGTAAGAGGACTACTAGCTTTAGCCTCTTGATGTTGTTGTCCCAAGCGCGCTTCAAATGCCATACGCCCAGCATCTACAGCCATCCCAAAAGCAATACCCATTTGTATAGGATCTGAGGAAACAGCAATGGCAGTGTTTACCAAAACAGCATCTGCACCAATTTCCATCGCTTTAGCAGCATCTGATGGACTTCCAATACCTGCATCTACTACTACAGGTACACTACTTTGTTCGATAATAATTTCTAAGAAATCAATAGTTTTCAAGCCCTTGTTACTTCCAATTGGTGAGCCTAAAGGCATAACAGCTGCTGTGCCTACTTCTTCTAGACGTTTGCACAAAACTGGATCTGCATGTATATATGGTAAGACTACAAAACCCAATTTTACCAATTTTTCCGCTGCTTTTAAAGTCTCAATAGGATCTGGCATTAAGTATTTGGGATCTGGATGAATCTCTAGTTTTAGCCAATTTGTACCCAGTGCTTCTCTTGCTAATTGTGCTGCAAATACAGCTTCTTCTGCTGTTCTCGCTCCTGAGGTATTAGGTAACAAATGAATGTGTGGGTGATCTAGATATTTTAGAATATCATCTTCCTTGTTTTGTGCATCTACTCGTTTGAGTGCTACCGTCACCAACTCTGATTTGGAAGCTAGAATTGCATCTTTCATCAATTGGCTCGACTGAAATTTTCCTGTTCCGGTAAATAATCTAGATTGAAATGTTTTATCTGCGATGGTTAAAGCTTGCATGATATTAAATTTAGGAGTCGCTTTCAGTGAAAATTTGATAAATCAAATCAATGTTCTCCACTCGATCTGCAACAGGCATATTCAATAAATAACTAGAAATAGCAACACCGTGTACGCCTACATTTTTTAAGTCTACTAAGTCTTTTTGAGTAATACCTCCAATAGCCAAGACAGGAACTTTAATTCCATGTTTCTGCATTTTGACCAAGAGATCTTTATATCCATTTAATCCCAATATAGGGCTAAGTTTTTTCTTAGTTTGAGTATAATGTAGAGGACCTAAACCAATGTAATCTACTTCTTGTCGATGTAAAGATACAATGTCTTCCCAAGTATTTGCAGTTCCACCCAATATAAAATTCTTCCCTAGAATAGAACGAGCTTGTAAGATGGACATATCTTGCTGTCCCAAATGCACTCCATCCGCTTGAATTATTTTAGCTATTTGTACATGATCATTGATAATTAGAGTCACTGAATATTTTCTGGTAATGGCTCTAGCCTCTTTAGCTGTTCTTTCCATAGATTCTAAATCCATGTTTTTGAGTCGTAACTGTATCCAATTAGCTCCAGCTTGACAAAGTGTTTCTACTTGTTGTAGATGCTCTTGAGGAGTATTTCCTTGTGTAATATAGTGTAGTTGGCTGATCGCTTTCATTGATTAAAATATAGCTTGAAAATTATATCCTGTATATTCTTTAATTTTTTTATTTGATACCTGTTTCTTCGTCATGGTTTCTGCTGTATCTGGTAAAAAGCTAGGTGGTTCAAGCCCTAGTTTGATAGCAGCTTGTGGGTAAAATACCGATCGGCTAGGATGTTCGTCTGCACAAATATTATAAATTTCGCTTCTATTCTTTCGTTTAAGCAGGTTGGAAATTACACCGACAACATCTTCTACTAAAACTAAATTTACAGGAATACCACCGTTGGGAATATTAGATTTACCTGCCAAGAAACGCCCTGCTGGTCGCTCCCCTCCAATCAAACCTGACAAACGTAGGATGATTGCTGTAGTCGAAAAGCTTAGGAAGTATTGCTCTGCTAAAGCGCAGGCTTTAGCTGTAATTCTCTTGGGTTGTAGAACAGATTCTTCGGTTAGTAGCTCATTTTGGTCGCCATAAACTCCCGTTGAACTGGTAAAAAATACAGTTTTGGTCTTGCCATGATCAGCAATTTTTTCTAAAACCCGCTTAATCCGTTTTGGATAAGAGGCTACATCTGCAGGGTTTCTCCGATTGGGGGGTATTGTGATGACAACTGCATCTGCTTCCCAAACATCTTGGGGTATATTGCCTATGAGTTCCTCCTCATTTACCTCCAAATGATAGGCTTCTACTTTGTTTTCCCACAAACGTTCTATTTTTTCGTGGGTGGTGCTTGTTCCATATACTTTGTATCCTTCTTTAACCAATTGTAGAGCTAATGGCTGGCCTACAAAACCGCATCCAATGATACTGACTGATTTATGCATTTGTGTTTTGATAATTTAGTTTTAATAGTGGTAGAATGTTAAAAACTTGACATTTATGACGATGGAATAAATTTCATCGTTTTAGATTTGAATGAATAACGCATCCGCCGAATATTCACAACGAGGAATTTCAATCCCTCGTTTGTCACTTTTGGATGACGACGGAATAAATTTCATCGTTTTAGATTTGGGTGAATAACGCATCTGCCGAATATCCACAACGAGGAATTTCAATCCCTCGTTTGTCTCTTTTTTATGACGACGGAATAAATTTCATCGTTTTAGATTTGGGTGAATAACGCATCTGCCGAATATCCACAACGAGGAATTTC
>JAKVCT010000429.1 GCA_022448995.1 Saprospiraceae bacterium | reverse complement strand
TAGCTATGTACTTTGTGGAGCAAATTCTAGTGGTTCATTTCCAGGAACTACATATACCTCACATACTTGCGGAAGCGCAACACTAAATACTACAGTTATAGGCAACAGTAATACTACTAGACTTTATACTGTATGGTCAAATAATATGGATAATAATTATACTATTACTGTAGACGGAGACGATAACTTTGTATGGCTAGACCAAGATGAAGATGATAATACTTCTACAATTACTCAAACAGGAGATGACAACCATGCCGAACAACTTGGTAGCGGTGACGACAATACATTTTCTATAGTACAAACAGGTAATGATAAGTATGCAAGAATACTTGATTTTGGAGATAATGGAAACAAAAGTGTTACTCAGTCTGGCACAGGATTACACAATGCTTATCTTTATAATAATGGTGGTGGACATTATAATGAAGTTACTTTAATTCAGTCAGGTTCTGGAAATAAAGACGCAGATATATTTTTCTATAATGGAGATAATAATGAACTTGACTTAACACAATCTGGAGCAGGGGCTCATGCCGCAAACATAAAATTTTATACTAGCAATTATGATGTAAGTGTTACTCAATCAGGAGCAAACAATCAATCATACTCTGCTACTTTCAACTGCAGTTCTAACTGTACAAAAACAATTACAATAACCCAAGAATGAAAAAACTAGAAAACTTATTTATAGGACTAATACTAGTATTTTTTATTTGGTACAATCCCACACCTTTTCAAGTACTCGAACTTAAAACCTTTGATTGGCTAATGTCAACACAAGAACCTGTGCAAGACCAAATGATAGTTCTTGTTGATATAGACGAAAAGATAGTTGAAGCTTATAGAGGCTATCCACTACCTCGTTCTTTATATTCAACTCTTATGGAACGCACACCAGCAATTCCAGGTATAACAGTACTTATGCCAGACCCAGACTTACGAGACCCAAGAAATGATTTTATATTACAAAACACTTTAATAGATGTACCAAGTGTACTAGCTTATGCAGCTTCTACACAAGCATCTGAGGGAGGCCCACATGTTGGAACAGCTCAGATAGGAGAAGACCCACTACCATGGCTATTAACTTATCCAGGAATTTTACGACAAACACCCGTCCTAGCAGAATACGCACAAGGCGTAGGACTAATAAACAGCGCACCGGAAGTAGACGGCGTAGTCAGACGCGTGCCCGTCGTCGTCGCAGCACAAGATAAATTATATCCATCTTTTGCACTCGAAATGTTAAGAGTAGCAGTAGGTGACCCAAGCTATCAAATCAAAACTACAAACACAGGAATAGAGGGAATAAGAATACCTAGTTATCCTACTATAAAAACAGATGCAAATGCTAGAGTATGGATAACTTCAAATGTAAAGTTTTATAGGCAGTCTGCAGCGGAGTATCTCCGAGAGCCTATAGAAGGAGCCGCCTTTGCAATATTTGGTGTAACAGCAGAGGGAATTGTTAACCCAGTTCCTACTGCTGCTGGCTCTGTATATCCACATGAAGTTCAAGCAAATGTTTTGCACCATCTTTTAAATGGAACTAGTCCTATACAGCCTTCATGGTCACAGATAGCTGAACTTGGAGTTGCACTACTTATAATTTTATTACTAATATTTACTGCATCAAATGTTTATATTTCAGCTCCTGTATTTTTAACTAGTATAGGTGGACTTATGTATGGTAGCTGGTATGCCTTTCAATCTTCTTATTTACTTGACGTTTCTGGCATTATAATTATATCTTTTCTTTTCTGGACAATCATAACTTTCAGGAATTTTATCCAGCAGTATTTCATGAGAATGGAGATTAAAAAACAATTTGGCACTTATGTCAGCCCAGACTTAGTTAAAAAATTACAAAAAGACCCATCATTGCTGAGATTGGGTGGGGAGACAAAACGACTAACATTTTTATTTTCTGATATTCGAGGATTTACACCAATCTCTGAAAAATACCAATCGAATCCACAAGGACTTACAGAGTTGATAAATAGATTTTTAGACAATCAAACTGAGATAATTCTCAAGCATGGTGGAACAATAGATAAATATATGGGCGATTGTATAATGGCTTTCTGGAATGCACCTCTTGATGTAGAAGACCAAGAAAGAAAAGCCACAGAGTGTGTACTTGAAATGAGAGAAGCACTAGGAGAACTAAATGAAAGACTCAGAGAAGAAGGCTTGGATGAAATTAATACAGGAGCGGGAATCAACTCAGGATTATGTGTCGTCGGAAACTTTGGTAGTAGTAATCGTTTTGATTACTCTGTCCTTGGTGATAGTGTCAATCTTGCTGCCCGGCTAGAAAGCTCTTGCAAAACTTATGATACTGATTTAGTTATATCAGAATACAGTTTAGTAGAAGGGTATGACTATAAATTTTTAGATGAGGTTACAGTAAAAGGTAAGTCTGAGCCAGTTAAAATATACACCATACAAAAATAATTCTTGACAATAGCTCTTATTTTTGGTATAATTACATAATAGAATATTTATTCTAAAGCTATCTGGAAACCTAATGAGCGAGGAAGTAAACAAAAATAAAGAAGATATTGCGGAGCTGGACAAGAGAATGTCTAGCCACGAAGCTATGTGTGAAGAACGGTGGAAAACCTGTTTTAATCGCTTGTCCGACTTGGACGGTGGGATAAGCCGTATCGAAAGTATTTTAATTGCTTTTGCTGGAGGGGCTCTGATGGCTACAATAGGTGTAATAATGACAATTTTATGGGGACAGTAAATGGCATACTCAAATAAAGTAGTACAAAGATTCGAAGATGTACTCAACAATCCAAAAGCACACTCAGTTGGTAGATTCGACCCAAAAGATCCAATGGTCGCAACAGGAATGGTAGGAGCTCCAGCTTGTGGTGATGTAATGAAACTCGACTTAAAGTTAGATAATAACGATAGAATACTAGATGTTAAATTTAAGACTTATGGTTGTGGTTCAGCAATAGCATCATCTACAATGTTTGTAGAAATGTTAAAAGGCAAAACAATAAAAGATGCAAAATTAATTAAAGACAAGGATATAGCAACCGCCCTTGAACTACCACCAATCAAACTGCACTGCTCAGTATTAGCTGAATCAGGCATCAAGAAAGCAATAGAAGATTGGGAAAGTAAAAAAGCAAAAAGAAGGCACAATGGAGGCCCAATATGATAAAAGCAGAATACAAAACTAAAGACATGAAACCTAGTGAAGTAAAACGTAAAGACGGTGAAATCTATAAAGATGGAAATATGTGGAAGTTTAACTGGAAAG
>JAKVCT010000428.1 GCA_022448995.1 Saprospiraceae bacterium | reverse complement strand
GTGAGGGAAAAAATATGCTTAATACTGAACCCCGAAGTGCTCTGCGAAGCAAACCTATCCACAAAAAGGCTGATTAACTATAAATTAATTACGTCCACCTACTTACTTACTTACTTAATCTATTATTTACCATATCAAAGGAAAAAGAGGTTATCTAGAATTAAAATTGGGATATTTCGAAAGAAATCAATAATTTAAATCTATGGTCAAACGTTATTGAACTTATAAACCTAACGTACATGAGATACCCCTTAACATTATTGTGCTTTTTGGGCTACATTACACTATTTGCTCAATCTCAAGATTCCCTAATATTAGCCAAGTTGGATACGGCCTCATCCATAAAAAGTAAGATCATTATTCATGAAGAGCTTATTCAGTACTATCTAAAAACTAGAGATACTCGTGTTATTCAGTATGCAAAAGAAGGTCTAGTATTAACTAAGGAAGGAAAAGATTCTCTTCATATGATTGTATTTTGTAATCATTTGGTGAGAGGATATTATCGAAAATCAGAGTATGATTCTTGTCTTACTTATGGTCACAGGGCAAGAGAGCTTATTGAACAATTCTCGAAATCTTCTATCAAGCGCAAAGCAAAGATCTACAATAATCTTGGTTCGATTTATATACAGGTAGGTCAGCACAAAAAAGCTATTGAATGGTTACTCAAGGCATTGGAGATCCGAGAAGAAATCAACGATCCTTTAGTGGCAACTACTTACACCAATCTTGGCTTGGAGTATCTAACTCTTTCTCAATATGATAAAGCACTAAAATATACTAGGAAGGCCATAGAAATTAAAAAAGAACAAAAGAAATGGGCTTCTCTCTTTTCTAATTACAACAATATGGGATTAATCTATAAAGAAACTTACCAGTTGGATAGTGCTTTAATTTATTTTGATAAACTAAAAAGGCTTGCTCAAGAACATAACATGATGGATCGTTATGAATCTCACAGAGGTAATGTGGCACAAGTTTATCGGACTCAACGCAAAAATAAGGCAGCTTTAAAGGAAGCCAAAATAGCATATAATTCATTGAGTAATTCTCTGGATAAGGGTAATGTAAAAACACTTTATGCAATAGCACGTCCAGCAATTATATTAAGATACCTAGAAGAAGCTGACTGGGCCTTAAATCAGATTAAACAGATTGGGATTGACACAAGCATAGGACATTTTACAACCTATTATCTCTTGAAAAGAGATTACTTTATTGCTGCAGAGGAATATGATTCTGTTGCCTATTATCAAAAAGTTTATAGTGCTCGACTTAAAAAAAATAAGGCAGCAGAGTATGAAAAAAATGTGAGAGAACTCGAAGAAAAATATAAGGCTAAACAAAAGCAAAAAGAGATTGATTTTCTGAAGCAACAAGACAAGCTTACTCAGCTTGAACTCTCTAGTGTTAGTACACAACGAACCTTTGCTTTTATTGTGATAGGACTAATGTTATTAATTCTGATTCTTCTCTATTTACAATATCGATACAGAGTTAGAACAGCAAAACAACTAGAACAACTCATCTTAGCGAGAGATAAACTCTATTCGGTTATTGGACATGATCTTAAAAACCCACTCATAGGGTTCAAAAGTGTCACAGGATCATTATCTAATAACTTTAATCATTTGGATCAAGAGGAGATTAAGTTTTTCATTAATAAACTTGATAAATCTGCCAATGCTCTCTATCTTCTGATTCAGAACTTAACACAGTGGGCAGGTACACACTCTAATCAACTTACTTACACCCCACACAGATTAATGATTGATCGAGTAGTTATAGAGGTGTTTAAATTATTTCGTTTGAACGCTGAGCGAGCCAATATTTCATTGATTAGTGAAGTTCCTTTAGAGAGTCCTGTTTATGCAGATTTAAATATTGTACAGACTATTCTTCGAAATTTGGTGGATAATGCAATTAAGTTTAGTAATTCAGAAGATGAGATTAGTATTTCTCTTCAAGAAACTCCTGAAAATACTGCAATTTTAGTAAAAGACACTGGGGTGGGGATGAGCAAAGAGGAATTAGCAAAAGTATTTGAAGATGCAGGAAGTATTAGAAACTCTTCGAATAAGGGAACTGGACTGGGCTTGGCTTTGTGCAAAGAATTAGCAATCAAACAAGGAGGAGACTTAACCGTAGAAAGCCAAGAGGGAAAGGGGACAACGTTTTCGTTGATTATAAAAAAGAAAATTAATGACTGATCAAATAAGCATTTTTATCGTTGATGACCATGAGATTCTACGTGATGGTATTAGAGCCATGTTATTGGGTAGTGGTATCAAGGTTATTGGAGATTTTGCAGAACCAGAAGAACTCTTCGAACGCCTAGAAAATCAACAACCAACGGTGATGTTGCTCGATATTTCGATGCCAAAAATGACTGGATTAGAGATTCTAGAAGAATTACAAAACCGAGAGCTGGAACTCAATGTACTAATGTTGTCTGCAGAAACTGATGAGCAAAAAATTCAACAGGCTGTTAAGCTTGGTGCTTTAGGATTCTTGCCTAAGGATTGTTCGAGAAGTGAGCTAATCACTGCCATTAAAACTGTGGCAGATCAAAAAAATTACTTTGGAAGTTCCATTCTTTCAATCATTTTTAAATCCTATGTTGATACGACTCGACAGGAACAACAGGACACTAAATTATTGTCTGACCGAGAAATAGAGATTGTAAAAATGCTCTGTAATGGACTAAGCTACAAAGATATTGGTAGAGAATTATTTATCTCACATAGGACGGTGGAGAGTGCAAAAAAGGTGATTTTTGAAAAATTATCAATTAATAATAATATGGAACTCCTCAAGACAGCTATTAAAATGGGCATAGTCTCCTTGGAATAGCTGTGGATCATAAAAGGAATAAATAGAAAAATAGGACTAAGCAAATAGAATTTATATAATCCCTAGCTAAGAAAAATCTATTTTTATATCCATTTTCCTTGGATAATATTTTAGTTATCAGTATTTTGTAATGTTAGGTATGAGCGATTGAACTTAATAGTGGTTTCAGAAAGATAAGGGCGGAATATAGTTTTCAATATTATCTATACACTCTTTATGGCTACAGTATCATTTGAGGGTATAGAGGAATTTCCCTGCATATAACGGCCTTGTATGGATTGATGAAACCTTGTAATTATATGATTTTTATATACCCAAATACAAAAGAATAAGATCTAATTTTATCATTATAAATTATTTAGAAAATGGCTCAAGCAAATTTCGATTTTAACGAATTCAAAGCAAAAAAACTAAACACTTATCTGAAAGAAT
>JAKVCT010000427.1 GCA_022448995.1 Saprospiraceae bacterium | reverse complement strand
GAAGTTATACTTGATATTTTTGGTACTCGCGCTCAAACAAAAGAAGCAGTTTTACAGGTTGAACTTGCTCGCCTAGAATACAACCTACCCCGATTAAAAAGCGCATGGACACACCTTAGTAGGCAACGTGGTGGTGGTTCGGTACAGCGAGATGCTGGAGAAACTCAACTAGAAATGGACCAGCGTATGGTACGCACTCAAATCTCCAAAGTGAAACGCGAACTAAAAACTGTGATTCAACACCGTCACCTACAAAGAAAAAAACGAATGACAGTGCCTGTACCAACTTGTGCTATCGTAGGATATACAAATGCAGGTAAGTCGTCCTTATTAAACAAAATAACAAATTCCGATATTCTCGCAGAAGATAAACTTTTTGCCACACTAGATCCCACCTCCAGACGTTGCCCTTTACCAAGTGGACAACCACTTGTTGTAACAGACACTGTAGGCTTTGTTAGAAACCTTCCACACAGACTAGTCGAAGCATTTAAGGCTACTCTGGAAGAAGCAGTAGTATCCAATTTTCTTATCCATGTTATCGATGTTAATAGTCCTGAAATTGATGCTCACGCACGTACTACACTAGATGTACTTTGTGAGCTTGGGGCTGATAAAAAACAAATTATTACTGTCTTCAATAAGGTCGATGCTGCTCTCAACGAAAGCAAGCAAATTGATCTACGTCTTAATTTTCCTGAAGCACTTTTTATTAGTGCTCACACAGGAGAAGGGATTGATATACTACTTGAGCAGATTGAAACTATTTGTGAAGCTGAATTCTTACAATTACGTCTATTAATTCCCCATAGTCGATACGACTTAGTAGCAAAAATTCATCGTGAAGGAGGGGTGCGAAAAGAGGAATACAGAGACGATGGCACATATTTAGTCGGATCAATTCCAGAGCGATTAATCAAAATGGTATCCCCATTTATACTCAACGAAACAACGCGCTAAATTAGTTGGTAAAAGTCTACAAGTCATTTGCTAAATAAAAATCAGCAAATATGAATATATTTTTTAATGTAATATCAATTATGCGAACATCGCCAAATCCACATCTAGACCATAGTCATTATTTGGTAACAGCTCTTTGGGCGCTTATTTTTGCCAAGTGTTTCTTTTTTGAATACCTTATTTGTAACTATGCAGTTCCAGTTAACTCAACATTATTCATATGGTCTTTGAGTATACTAATGTCTACTGTTGCAACTATGGTCTACTTTAGTGTGCAAAATAGTGGGAAAACACTCCATTCTATTTATCATTCACTAGGTAAAACCTGGAGCTTTTGCGGTTTAATCATCGGTATTATTTTAGCAGGAGCGTATTTCATTAATAGTATTCCTACATCTATTTTACCTGCCTGCATTGCAATAATCATTAGTCTAGGCAATTTAGTTCTGTTGATGCAAACTAGAACCATTCGATTTTTATTTAGTACACTAGGATGGTCTCTATGTGCAGTATTAGCCCTACTTAGTCCACCGCCGCTACACCTGCTGATATTTGCTTTATCACTCACACTTTTTACTGCTGCCCCCTATTATTTACTCTACAGATCAAGAAGATTAGAGATCTATCGTGCACTTCAAGCACTGCACACCTAATTAGACACAATAAATGTGACTCGACCTATACATCACTCACAGTATTTATTTTTATGGTGAAAAATATTGATGCAGTATATGACGAGTTGCTACGCTTAAAGAATGAGGGAGTAGATCAAATTTTTATCAATTCTGACACTACAGAATTAATACGTGAACTATCCAGTGCTCGGACTTCAAATAAAGCAAAAAATAATGTAGTAAACAAGGACAGCAAACCAGCAAAAAGTCATACGGATCAGTCTGGGATAAAGAGTACAAAGAAGAAAGAAGGTTTAGATTATGGGGAGATAAAGTTGATATTCCCTAAGCCCACATCAATAAACCTACCATGTAGCGACAAAAATTCACAAATGGATTGGCTACGAAAACAAATGGAATCTTGTTCCACATGCAATGCACAGGTTGGAGGTAATGAAAAAATTGTCTTTGGCTCTGGTAATGTTGATGCTGATATATTTTTCTGCTGTGACGCTCCAAATGAAGAGGAAGCTAAAGCAGGAATACCATTCACTGGATCGTCAGGAGATTTAATGCTAAAAGTTGTTAACGCTATGGGGCTCAATAACGATTCTTTTTATACTACACACATTGTAAAATGGCGCCCAAAGCATCATAAAACTAGCGTTAATAGGGATCCAAATTTAGAGGAAATCGAATTCTGTGCACCTTACTTGCAGGCACAAATTGCCATCGTCATGCCCAAAGTTATCATAGCATTAGGAAAAACTGCAGTAGTAGGCCTTACAAATAGAGACCCGGCAAATATCGTCCTTAAAGATTTGCGAGGTAAATGGGAAAGAGTAGAAAATATACCAACCATTTTTACATATCACCCAACTTACTTGCTGCATAATAATACACTACGCGCTAAGCGACAATTATGGGAAGACATGCTAGAAGTAATGAAAAAACTAAAACTACCTATCAGCGATAAGCAAAAAGAATACTTTTTGTAGAAGTAGCAAGATTGGTAAAAAGGTAGTTGCTCTTAGGAAGAGACAGCGTGTTCTTGTGCGAAAATCAGCGCTTTACCATCATTTTTTAGATCAACCTGTACTAGTTCACCAGGCTTGATAGTACCAGCGAGAATGGCCTCAGCTAAGGAATCCTCTAAATGCTTTTCAACCGCTCGTCTAAGTGGCCTAGCGCCGTATTTTTCATCGTAACCGCTCTCGATTAGAAACTCTTTAGCAGCATCGGAGAAAATGAATTCTAAACCCTTTTCTTTGAGTCGTTCACAAACACTTCGAAGTTCAAGATCTACAATTGAGTGCATGTCATCTCGTCCAAGAGATTTGAAAATAACTAAATCATTTAAGCGGTTCAAAAACTCAGGCTTAAACACACGTTTAGTTTCATCGAGTATTTTCTCACGAATTTTTTCATACTCACTATCAGCAGACTTCTCTATTCCAAATCCCATGGAAGTATTGCGTTGAAGAATCTCTGCCCCTACATTGGAAGTCATTATTAAAATAGTGTTACGAAAATCAACTCTACGACCTAAACTATCGGTCAATCGACCCTCTTCTAGTACCTGCAAAAGTAACTGCACAACATCTGGATGGGCCTTTTCGATCTCATCAAATAACACCACTGAATAGGGCTTACGGCGCACTGCCTCGGTTAATTGTCCACCCTCTTCATAGCCAACATAACCTGGAGGTGAACCAACCAAACGGGAAACTGCGAATTTT
>JAKVCT010000426.1 GCA_022448995.1 Saprospiraceae bacterium | reverse complement strand
AATGGCAAAAGGTGAGGGAAAAAATATGCTTAATACTGAACCCCGAAGTGCTCTGCGAAGCAAACCTATCTACAAAAGGGCTGATTAACTATAAATTAATTGTGTCCACCTACTTACTTAGTTTAGTTTCTTAAGTAACTTAAAGACTTAGCTGTTGAATAAAAGATTCTAATAGTTGGATATTTTTGACACCTAGAATTGTTTCAAACCGACTATTTAGATCCACTCCGTAGAGTTGTTTTAGGTTCAGTGCTCTAAGTCTATCTACATCCTCTAGACTAATTCCTCCACTCAAGAAAAAAGCAGTATTCCCCTGATATTGCTCTAAAAGATTCCAGTCAAAGGCATAACCATTGCCCCCAAGTTGTTTACCTTTAGTATCGAAAAGGAAAAAGTCGCAAACCGATTCATAAGCTAAGGTTGAGTAAAAATCAAAATCCTCATTTACATGGAAAGCCTTGATAAGTTGAAAACCTTGATGTTTTAGTGCTTGACAATAAGCAATTGTTTCACTTCCATGCAGTTGTAAAGTCGTCAACGCATTTTCTGTAGCTAAGGCCACTACCTTCTCTAATGGATGATTGACAAAGACACCAACTCTTTGAGTACTAGGCCCTAGACGAATCTGAGGAATTCTAGATATATAACGCTTTGATTTTGGATAAAAAATAAACCCTAAATAATCTATATCTAAGTTGCTTGCTGCCTGAATATTCTCAAGCTCGCGCATACCACATACTTTTATTTTCATTAAAAATTCCATTTATTCGAGCTCATTACAAATAGTGTTGAACAGGATACTATTGAAGATCAAAAACTTGGTTCTCTTGCTCTAAGGAGCGAACAGACCGAATCAAACTTGCACAAGCTCTACCAGGATAAGAAGTTTCCATAAATTGTTGACCAATCAGAAAGCCTTGATAACCATAGCTTTTCAGCTCCAGTATATCCTGAGCTTTCTTGATACCACTTTCACTAATTTTCAAGATCTCACTCGGAATTAAGAGCGATAATGTTTGAGATGTTTTTAAGCTTACCTGAAAAGTGGTCAAGTCTCTATTATTTACACCAAGGATATCAATATATTCATTCAAATGCCCTAACTCTTCTGCACTATGGATTTCCATCAGAACCTCCATACCTAGTGATTTTGCGAAAGCTGCCAACTTTTTTAAACTCCTCTGGTCAAGACAGGCTGCAATCAATAGAATAGCATCAGCACCTGCAGCTTTTGCTTGCAAGATTTGGTACTCATCTATTATAAAATTCTTGTTTAGGATTGGTGCATAATTAAACTTTCGAGCCTCTGTCAAATCTTCATATTTACCTCCAAAAAAATAGGTATCTGTCAATATGGATAGTGCTGAAGCTCCTGCTTGCATATAGGCTATAGAAACCTCCTCTACTTTTGCATAAGCGTTGATACTTCCTCTAGATGGTGATTGGCGTTTAAATTCAGCGATAATACCGCTTTTGTCTTCGCGTTGAATAAAATGACTGAGTGAAACCACAGACGTATCAAAATAAATGCTTTGTTCCAAAAGAGCTGCTGGATACAATGCCTTTTGTTGAGCAACTTCCTGTTTCTTGTAATGGATAATTTTATCTAAAATATGCATGATTGAATTCTGATTTTCTAATTGATTAATAATGCTAATAATGGTAGATTTACACAATGATTGAAGCTTTCATTTTCTGGCTAGACAACAATAGCTTGAAGGCTTCTTCTGCAGCTCCACTTTCTAGCGATAATTTTGCTTCAGCAAGACAATGTTCCAAAGGTTTATTCAAATCAAAACATTGAATAGCCATGGCGGCATTGGCTACAACTACAGCCTCTTGAGCAGAGCTTCCCTGACCTCCCAGCACCTCTGTGAAGATATGAGCCGCTTGAGCTACCGTTTCCCCACCATATAATTGCTGCGCATGGGGCTGATTCGAGCCAAAATCTATTGGTTTTAATAAAAATTCGCCTTTATTATTGATCACCTTGCAGATAGAGGTCAGCGAAATTTCATCGTAACCATCCAAGTTGTGCAAAATGGTGAATGTTTTATCTGTTTTTTGGTACAAATAGTTGTATAGACGCGCTAAAGCGAGTGAATACACACCTACTACCTGTCTTTTAGGCTGTGCAGGATTAGTCATTGGCCCCAACATATTAAAAAATGTCTTCGTGCCTAGTGATTTTCGGACAGGTGCGACCTTTTTCATAGCAGGATGGAATAAAGGTGCATGCAAAAAGCTGATATTTGCTGTTTCTAACTGATATTTAATCAAATTTTCATCCTTGGTGAATTCATAACCTAGATATTCCAAGACATTGGATGACCCACAAACGGATGATACCCCATAATTCCCATGTTTAGATACTTGATAACCTGCTCCTGCTACTACAAATGCAGATAATGTTGAGATATTGAGGGTGTTTTTACCATCGCCACCGGTTCCACAAACATCAATACAATCAAAATCACTCAAATCAATGCGAATGCAGAGCTCTAAGAGTGCATCGCGAAAGCCTTTTAGCTCTTGTTCTTGAATTGCACGCATCTGAAACACTGATAAAAAAGCGGCTAGCTGATTTTCGTGGTATAATCCTTCTGTTAAATTGATTAGGATCTGTTTTGCCTCTGCGTGAGACAATGTTTCCCCTTTGTACAATGCATTTAATATAGATTTCATATTTTTTCTTCGATTATAGAGTTGTAGATAAAGTACTTTGTTCCCTGTCTATGCTCTTTGTCTCTGCAATACGCAAAAAATTATGGATTATCTCTGCACCTTTGGGTGTCATAATAGATTCTGGATGAAATTGTAGACCAAAAACAGGATATTTTTGATGTGCAATCGCCATAATTTGTCCATCCCTAGTTCTTGCGCATATCTTATAGCTAGAATCCAGTTTATTTTCATCAATCACCCATGAATGATAACGCCCGACACTAATTTCATCGGCTAAACCACTGAATATATCCACAGTATTATCTATAGATATAGTAGAATTGATCCCATGATAGACCTTTTCGAGGTTCAAAAGCTCTGCGCCCGCTACCTGAGCGAGTGCTTGATGCCCAAGACAAATCCCAAGAATCGGTTTTTTAGTCAAATATTGACTGATAATCGCCAATAAGTCGCCCGCTTCATTGGGAAGACCAGGACCTGGAGACAGTACAATGGCATCAAAGCGTTCTAATTCATCTAATATAACTTGGTCATTACGCTGAACAGTTAGGCTAACTTTAGGATAAGTTCTTAGGCATTGCGCAATATTATACGTAAATGAGTCATAATTATCTATCAGTATAATTTTCA
>JAKVCT010000425.1 GCA_022448995.1 Saprospiraceae bacterium | reverse complement strand
ATTTAAAAAATACCTATCTGCAGCAACTAGACTTAGGATTAATAGATTTAGGCAACACAGATGAGGATGTCATCACACATGCCAATGAAGTAGCTCAGCATCCAGATGCTTATAATTATGTTTTTCCTACAGTGAAGGTCGCAGCTCAAACTGATTTTGAACCTATACCAAATCAAGATAGTGACATAACAGATGAAGAAGTTGAAGAACGTCCAACTAATTATGAATACATAAATCGATATCTGAATAGCTCTTACGTTCGACACATTCTTCCATTAGTTATTAATAGGTGGAGTACTTTGACTCCAATGATACGTTTAAAGTATGTACTTCAGAAAGCCTTAGAAGTAGTTGGATATTCTTTAAAAGGAGTATTTGATAATGATCAGCATGCAGACGAATTGAACCAGCTTATCCTATTCAACAACAACACACTTGATCAACTAGCTAGTCAAACAGAGGAGGATATTACTTTTGAAAATTTATCTTTCAAAAAGAGCATTAGGTTATCAGAATATCTACCTGAGTTTAAAGTAAATGAGCTGATTCGAAATGTATGTAACACATTTGCTTGGACACCTTTTGTTAACACAAACAAAAAGGAAGTAGTATTTAGTCCACTTAGAGATTTACTACAAGCTCAACATGATGAGGATTGGACCGACAGAGTAGAACCTATTTTCACACGATCAAAAAAGCTGGAGAATATTCCTATGCGGTTTACCTTTTCAGGAGTTAGTGAAGATTTTTCTTCTATACGAAAAGCAAGCATAAGTATTGATGAAGTAGATTTTATCTTTAATAGTTATCAAGAATTTGTAGATACGATAACTGATCCTGATGACAATGGAAAGCGTATTTATATTTCAAGTCTAAATGAATTTTTTGAGATCATCCTGCAGTCTCAGAATGGTGTTATTATTAGAAGGCGAATCCGAACGCTTGGTAAAGATTTTGGCATTATTAATTACTATGATGAGCCTGAGTATATCCCGAAGTTGTCTACACTACTTATGATGACCTCTACTTACTTTGCAAATGGTAATAGTTTTTGGCAACCCTTTAATCCATTCTTTTACCCTTGCTACTTCTCAGGGCTAATGAGCCCAATGAGTAATGGAGATCGAATGAAAGACATTGTTTTACTCTTTTATAGAGGCATACAGACACTATCTAGTATCAATGCTGATAATCCTGATAGCATTGACTATCCTTTAGCTAGTCCGCTTAATTATGATTATTTCGGTAATCGTATAGGGAACTACTCCTTAATATGGACAGGCCAAGACGGAATATTTAATACCTGGTGGAAAGACTGGCATGAAGCTATTCAACGAATGCGAGGAGTGAGTTATTCTACTAGACTTAAAGCTGTAGATATCGCCAACTTAGATTTATCAAAAAAGAAGCGCATAGACAAATACCTGTATTTCATCAAGCGTATTCGACTCACTATCACCATTAATGAAATTAAACCTGCTATTGTAGATTATATGCAAATTAATTAAAATATATGTATATTAGCTTTCCGATAAAGGAGGTACAAAACAGATAGATGAAACCAATCACTCTATGCGTAACACCCTTTGTTAAATCTATTCTATCTTCTCGATACGACCTCCCAGTTAAAGTTAACCGATCTGATGTTTTATATCATTATTTGCAAGGAGATCCTATCAGAGTTAATGACGAAAAATTTAGAAAGATCAATAATGAACTCACCGAGCAAGTTGACTTTTTAGTTAATGATACTTTACATGAAAGACTCTCTTTTAAGAAAAGAAACATCACCATTGGTTTGTATCTCCAAAAGGTTTATCAACATGAGATGTTACTATTTATAAAAGCTCAAAATCTAGCTGGTGTAGCTGCTCAAAGGTCATTAAAATCCTATTTTGAGAGTACACTTGTTAGTGAGGATGACTATGCACTAGATAGTGCATATACAGTCTGGAAAAGAAAAAAGAGCTTTTTTACTAAAAAATCTTGCGCTTTTACCCTCAGTTCTGTACCACAAAAACAGGCAAAAAACGTAAGCGAAATCCCTGTAGATTTTAGAGATATATTAAATGCTGCTAATGATTACTATCAATGTGGGATGGTAAATTTAATTGCAGCTAATATTAGCACTACGAAGCATGGTTATAAATTCACCTATATGTATGATGAAAAATATAGTGTTGTGTATAGGCATGCTAGAAAGGTACTTTGTTATTTACTCAAAACAGATGCCAAGCTAAATGGAATTGCTATTTCAAAAATAGTTAAGATTCCAATACGCACTATTCAACATTACATTAGTCATGCTCGAACTCATTTAGATTATCATCAAAACATCCAAGCAGATATTCAAGCCATTCGGAAGATTTATAGGCCTTAGCCGTTCTAACATCACAGTACTTCATGCCTCTACTTTTGAGGCATGGCATATGATTTCTGTGAAATATCTAGTGTAAGTCAACTATGTGAACTTTCTTCATTATCTCACAATATTGCAGGGATTAATGAAGCAATCCTATTTCCAGAACAGTACATCCTTTCTACGCCAACTTACTCTTTTGTTTTCGATGAAAATAAATCTGCTCAATTAGATGGAGCAATTGTCTTGAAAGCTGGAGCAACTGGCTATAGATTCAGGTTTACTTCTGATACAGGTTCGTTTTCTGAAAAAATGGGTGAGAATAGCGATGGTGTTTTTTATGATCAATTATTTACTATTGATATTCCCAAAGATAGACCAGAATTAACATGGTTAAAATATCGCATGTCAAGGTCTAGATATACGGTCTTATATCGTGATAAAAATGGACAGACCAAAATTGCTAGAAACCTAAGAGTGAAATTCGATTTAGATTCAGGTAAGTCTTCTAGTGATTACAACGGACATACCCTGCTTGCCAGAAAAGCAAGTACAGTTCCGGCGCTTCACTGGAACATATCTTCTTCCAGTACACTAGAATCTTTATTTCAGGAATCTAGGATTAGCTTTGATGCTTACTACACAATATTTGACGATGGATGGCAAGCTGGACAAAAAGTGAATTTACCTTTTGAGCCACTTGATATTGAATCTGTTTATGCAGTCTATAACAATAGTTTAATCCTTCAACCTGGATCAGATTTTCTTTTACAAGGAAATACGATCACCATTTTATTTGATGATCAACCTCAATCCATAAATAGCCCTAGTGAATTATCTTTCTTTTATGCCTGTAATAAATTAAATGCAGGCATATCCTCCTTCCATCAACAAGTCATTGAAAAGACTGCATCCTATTTACCAGGAGAGACTTTAATCTTAGATCAGGCACCTGCAGATG
>JAKVCT010000424.1 GCA_022448995.1 Saprospiraceae bacterium | reverse complement strand
TTTGAATACATTCAATTTCACCATCAAATTCAATATTCAATATATCAGAACTTGGAATAGGGTAAACCTTTACTTTTCCTTCAATAATCTCCCTGGTTGATACTGGTACTACGTAAACCTCGAAGGTGTCATCAGTCCACTTGCAACCTAGTGAGTCTGTAATGACTACATCGTAAAACGTAGTACTGTCATTCCATACTTTTGGATTTTCAATAGTAGTATCTGAAATCATATAATTTGGACTCCACTCATATTGAATATGGGGCCAATTACTCATAGCTGCGACCCAAAGACCAATGGTATCTTCAACTAATTTGTGATCCATCTTATCAATTGTCAGTACAGACCAATCGCTGAAATTTAATACTACAGAATCCATACAAGTCTCGTTATCTGAAGTAATACCAGTCAGATGATATTTTACCGTTCTTTCAAAGTGTTGATCGACTGTAGGCTGTAGTATTGCAGTATCGGACAGCATATTAGATGCATAAAAAGTCGTTTGTAAAACGGGTTCGTAATATTCCGCCTCCCAAACAAACTCTACTACATCACCATTTATTAGTTCTCCATTCAGAACAGCCCCAAGTAAGGATTCCGTTGGACAGATATTCCTATCAGGTCCTGCATCAATTTCACATTGTGCATAAACCAAATTAGACAGTAAAATACAAACTACTATTAATCCTAATTTATTTACCATAGCTATTTATTTTATTATATACATAATGTATTGAAATTGAAGTAAAACCTCTAAAAAAAAGCTTTTTCAACCACAACAAATATCGCATTTTAGCAAAAACAGGATTGCCCCAAAGCCTAACTTTCTATAAAATTAAGCTCAGTACTGCTAATCTAACTTATAAATTTTATAGCTGTAAGGATTTATTTTCCACAATCCATCCTCTACCACCAGATTATAGTGCTCATCCTTAAGGATTAATTTAAAATGTTTGTTATCCATCTTGTCTAAAGAAGCCGAATCAAGTCTTGAGTGTAAGTCTTTCAAATACTTTATAATACTATCGTAATCTTCGGGAGATATAAATTCTTCATATTCCTCCTTATCGAGATAATTCAACATCTGACCTAATTGATTTTTTTCATATACACAGAGATATTTCAATACATAAATTATATCCTCCTGTTCAAAAGCTTCAATCAAAGAAGAGAATAATTCTTGAATAGTACTCTGAGGGTATTTGAATACATCTTGTTTCACTTTTTCAAGCTTATTCAGTTTTCGCTTTTTAGGTTCTCTAAAACTCAGATCGATCTTACCTTTAGGAAAAGAAACGTCTATATTTATGCACATCAACCCTAAATACTGATTATCCGGTGTTCGATGAAAAACACTTCCATTGGGAAGAGTGTCTGAGGTATACATATTGGACTGGGGAAGATTACGAGATTTCCAAGTATCGCTTTCCCTTTTCCACAATTTGTTCCTGGCATATCTAAACTTCTCAAAAACACCACCCAGTACAGCACCATTTCCCTGGCTTACTCTTGCATACACAGTATCTTGACCATCCGAATCGTATCCATTCAGAAAAACAGTATCTCGGTAAAATTTTGATTTTGGTGAGTCGAACCATTCAATACCTATAAAACATCCATTCTCTCCAAACTGAATCTGTTCCTTGGTCATATCAATAGAGACCCATTCGTTTCCCTTTGTAGCAGAGGCTATGATATTAGATTTTGTAAGTTCTCCTGTAGGTTTTGTCTCCAAGGGATCGCAATCATAAACGTGAACTCTAAAGTGAGCATCAGGATAAGCGGCATCCAGTACGTATACATTGATATTTTTCAGATAACCTGGTACAGAGTATTCATTTGGGATCCACAAGGCCCTTTCCTCTCCATTTTCACCTCTCCCAATATGATTAGATAAAGTCTTTTCCTTTGGTTTTTTGGTAATACCCAGGGTTCGCATACGGGATTTTGTTTTTTTTGCCTTAACAACAAGTTCAGAAAGATGCTCTGTACTTGGATCTAGTTCTATCACTTTCTCTTTGAGAATATCACTTACCAAACAGGACTTCTGTTCATATCCAATACAAGAAATTAAAATTGAATCTGTCCCTTGAAAGGAGGACGCCAAGGTAAAAAAACCATAATAATCAGAAAACAGAACCTTAGTCCCATCGACTGCTTGAATATGAGCATAAGAAACGGGTTCTTTTAATTTGGTATCTATTATTTGAATCTGACTTAGGCCAGAATAGGCAATAAGGGAGAACAATAACAAGCTTAAAAACTTCATAAGGAGTGATTAGATTTCTGATTTTATTAATGGTTAGTTTGGTCCTCAGGGTTATATATTCTTACTTAAGGATTCCGGTAGAAAAAACAGTATTACGAAAAGGGAGAAATCAATTTAAACATCTTAATTTGTACTGATCGTACAAACGCATCTCACGCCAAACTTCCTATTCTTTTTTGGCTTGTGCTTATCATGACTATGCCTAAATATCGTGAGCTTGCCCTTATCATTTTTCGAATCCAAATTATACATGTGAACGTGAAAAGAACTATGATCTTCAATAGCATCCAGCCATATATTAAAACTCTCATGTGCTATCATTTTCTTTTTATGCATTAATGCAGTCTTGCTAAAATGAAAGTTCAAAGGGTTCTCATTTATCCTTTCCCAATTATAATCTAAGCTTGCCAAACCGGTGAAGTCTGCTACTTGGAATACTTTCTTAATTAGATGATCAAACTCGTTGACTGTGGGCAAACGCCATCCTGGAGGACATACTCTTTTGGACTCTTCAAACGAATATAATCGACCTTTATCTCCTTTAATCGCTAGAGCACTATTCTCCGTTTCAAAGCCAAGGTCTTCATTAAACCAGATGAGGGAATCTATCTGTATAAGATCGTAGCACTTACCATCTCTTGGATCTTGAAGGCTGTCTGCCACAAGCTTATTATTTATGGGACAGTCTATATCTGCTTCTTCTATTCCAGAGAATAGCGTGCATATACTTGCTAAAAAAAAGATAGCTATACTTTTACTCATTTATCTTTAATAATTATTTCTAGGTAATCCACTGGATGTTGACAAAATCATCCAAAAATAAACAGCAAGTGCAGTTACTTTATTTTAAAAAATATAATATTAATAAATCCACTGTTTCATCAATTAATATATCCTCTCTTTAGTACGGATAATAGAATTGCCCCTTTTCATCCAAAGGAGGTAAATCAGGCTTAAAAAATATCAAAGCCCTTTCTATTTCTTGACCGGCTGAGCAGACAGATTGATTAATTCCATTGCCTTTTCTAAATGGGGATCGTTTCCTGATAATACATCTTCCACACTATACTCTATACAATA
>JAKVCT010000423.1 GCA_022448995.1 Saprospiraceae bacterium | reverse complement strand
TTGTAAGTTTATCTTCATACAATTGAATTACTGGAATTAAAAGATAGAGTTGTGGTTATTTTATGATCCCAGTTTACCTAGCTTAAAAATACATTTTGGCCGCTACCTCCTAAAAAGAATGAACTTAAAGTTTCTTAACTTGCTGTGTAATTAAAAAAAAAACAAAAACAAAAAAAAAGAGATGCCTTTTCAGAAAAAGTTAAAAACTATTGTATTAAAAAAAAGTTTTCAGATTCTTTTTTTGTGTCTTTAGTTAACAGGTCTTATCTTCGCGTCACTGAAGTTAGCTACTTAATCAAATGATAGTTCGTTAATTTTTTAATTTCACTGGTTACTTTTTAGTTTTGAATTAGTAGCCATAACTATTGATGAAAAATAGACGAAAAGAGGTAAAGTATTTATCATTCAAACAACTTATGTTATGGCACTACGAAGTGCTGGTAGCTTTCAAAAAATGTAATTTTAAAGGAGAAAGTTACTTGCACAGGTGTTGTTATTTTTTAATAAAAGTAGAATTCATGAAACCAAGAATATTTTTATACATAGTAGGATTATTTTTACTCGGAATGATATGGACTGCTTGTAAGGACATAGAAGGAGGTAAAAAGAAAAGCAAAATACCTGTCTACTTGAGAGCAACCAAATCGGTTGAAGAAATGTCTACTACACATAATAAATTTGAGCGGATGAAGCTTCAGATTTTAGGTCATTTTAGCAACAAAGACCAAGTAAAAGCAGCGATTCAAGAGGGGGAGAAAGCAGAACCTGTTCAAGAGTTTATTATTGTTCCCATTATGGATGACCGCCCAGGAGAGTTTTGGGTTTACCTAGAGTTTTTCTCTCCTGACTTAATGGGAGAACCTATTGATCAACGCGTGGAACAATATGTACAGGTTGATCGGGATACATTCACTATGGAGGTATACTACCTAAAAGATCCAAAACGTTTTGTGAATGCTTGGAAAAATGAAAAGTTTCCTAAAATTAATATAAAGGAAGATCTGATTCGAGATGAAAAATGTGATCTAACGATCATTCATCAAGATGACAAGCCAGGTACATTCAAGACGGTTCCTCCTGATGAAATTACTTGTGAAATGCTCACATCAACCACTGCAGCACGTTATGTAGACTTAGAATACGAGACAGATGATGAACAGTATTTAATGTGGTTCAAGTTTTATGATAAAAATAAAAAACACTTAAAAACTACAGATACTGGTGGGCAGATCTTCAAACGACAAGATCCCATGGATCCTAGATATCAAGATTTGACAAAAACAAAGTGATTAGAAGAACACCTTTCTTTTTCACAGCTAGAATGAACCAAATTTCTTCTATTTTAGTATTAATTAGAGAAGGTCAACAAAATCTATTATTAATTTTGTTCACCTTCTTTTTTTGTTTTATATTGAACTAACGTTGTCTAAAAATCGTCTTAAAGTAGAGCGAGTTCTTAAATAATTGTGTCTACTTACTCATGGGAATACTATTATTGTTTCTACCATCAGTTGCTAACAGAGAAATATGAACTAAGAACAACATCAAGTTATAATTAAAATTTGAACCAATAACTACCTATGTTTACTCACTTAAGTAATTGGTCAAATATATCTTTATCCAATTTTGGAGCAATTTTCTTCAGGAATATTTGCTGTAGAATGTATAACAGGAAATTACATGAATCCAATTCTAGACGAAGTAGCGAAAACTAGTATACAATTGATGCTCAAAGAACCTTTCTATGGGCATTTTTTTACGAGTGTACTCAAAGATATTTCAGAAAAAACAAAGTCTGTAGCTACCACCGTTACAAACAAACAGATGATTAAGCTGATTGTTAACCAAGATTATTGGAACAAACAGTTAAAGGGGGCAAATGAAGATAGCACAAAGAAATTGCGCTATGGTGCCATCAAGCATCAGATTCTACACATTGTATTCAAACATATTTTAAGAGTTAATGAGTTTGGAAACAAAAAGCTATTTGGGATTGCTGCTGATATTACAAATAATCAATATATCAATTCCGATCAATTAACAGGTGATGCTATTCGCTTAGAAGATTTCCCTGAATTCAAGCTAGAGCGAGGGAAAGGGGTTGATTATTATTACAAAAAATTAGCTGACGAACTCAACAAAATGCCACAGAGTAGTATGGGGGCTAGTGGAGCTGGTGGAGCTGGTGAGGATGATGAGGAGTCGGAAGGTGGAGAAGGAAATGGAGAGGGAAATGGAACGGATAGTCCGTTGAATCAGGCACAACAACGCCTCAAGGAATTATTAGAAAGTGAGGATCACGAACATTTAGATCAACACGATTTTTGGGACGATTTTGATAAAATGTCTAGTGCAGAACGCAAGATGATGGATACTTTGATCAATGATTCTTTGATCAATTGCGTCAATCGTCTCAAGAATAAAATGCATGGAACGCTACCTGCTGGTCTGCAACAATATATTGATTTGTTAGTGGATTCACTCAAACCTAATGTCAATTGGCGCAGGGTTCTACGTCTATTTACAGCTAGCAGTAGTCGTACAAGATTGAAAAATACCATTCGTAGACCTTCCAAGCGGTATGGGACAACTCCTGGAATCAAGATCAAGCGAAAGCAGAAGATCTTGATTGCTATTGATACTTCAGGATCTGTAAGTAATGATGAATTGAGAGAGTTCTTTAGTGAGTTATATTATATTTGGAAGCAAGGTGCAGAAATTTATGTAGTTGAATGTGATACACATATTCATAACCAATATTTCTACAATGGTAAGCCACCTGCAAAGATTAGTGGACGTGGAGGAACTGATTTTAATGCACCTTTAGCATTTGCAAATGATGAGTATATGCCTGATGCCATTGTTTATTTTACGGATGGTTATGCAAGTGCACCGAGTGTGATCAGTCGCAAACCGATCTTATGGATGGTAACTAGTCAAGGAATTGATGAAGGAGCTTGGGATTTCTTGCCAGGACGTAAGGTGAAGATGGTCAAACAATTAGCTTAGGTGTAGCCTAGGTTTAAGCTTGGTTTGACCCAAGTCCAAAGTGCGATAAAGCTGCCCGAGAAGATAAAATCTGACCCCTCAGATCATAAAATCATACGAAATTTCTTTTTGAATTTCGTGTAATTTAGCTAATCCCGAAGGGCTCAGTAGAGTCAAGAGTTTTTGCTTTAGATGGATATATCTTTTGTCTAAAGCAAAAAACCTTGACTCTATTGAGCTCTTTGAGTTTAGCCTTGTGCTGAATGAAAAATAAATTTCTAAATTTTGTTTAGTTTTATTCTTTGAAATTTATCTCTCTGGGATAGTAAGTAGGTGGACATAATTAATTTTATAATAATTCACAAGATTTAACTTCGTTGAGCCTTTCAGGGTTTTTGATG
>JAKVCT010000422.1 GCA_022448995.1 Saprospiraceae bacterium | reverse complement strand
TTCTTCTCTCACCTTTTGCCATTGCTGCAAAAGGTGACCAAAAGATCTAGGACTCAATAGAACGTCAGACAAAGAATAGTCCTCATTGACTGCTACTTCTAAAACTCACTTTTATCTTAATAGCTTGTACTTGATAAACAGGCTTATAGGGTATAAATCGTTCAATTTTAATTTTTTACAATGTTCGGACAGACGAAGCAGCTCTTTCAGATCGTCAATGTTCGTCCTTCTTTGTTGCTGACAACCCATATAGTCCATTTGGCCCAGTTGGGTAGATTTTGCTAAGTTTTTAGAGAAACTGAGTCTTGCTTGTTACGTTTGACAGAACATTTTTTTACGTGATTTGTCCAAACTCTAAAAGAAATTTACTTCGTAGAGCCCTTCGGGGTTAGTTTCACTGAATTTCTGCATTAAATCTAATTCTTAAACAACTTCATACTATGATTTAGGACTGACTACTTGAGTAAAGTTGGGAAAATTTCCTTTTTATTTCAATAACAAAAGTTAATACTGAGATAATATGTATTTTTATACCTTGTATCAACTATCCTAATGTATACAAGACAACGTTAGGATATACAGACTAAAGATTATAGTCTAACCAGATTCAATTAAACAATTAATCCATTAAATACCATTATGAAATTACATACACTATTCCTTAGTCTAGTAAGTTTATATTTACTCTTCTCTTGTAGTTCTAATAATAACTGCTTAGATATAAATAGTACAGATATTCAAAATTTTGAAGCTTTTGGAGCAAGCTCCAATGACAAATGCGTACTTAGAACAAGTAACACTAACCTAAATCAAATCTATGTTATTAATGATCAAAGTTCCTTTGAACAATTTGTTGACTGCTCAGGGGAAACAGTTACTATAGATTTTGATGTAAATACCCTGTTGATTGGTGCTCGCCAATTTAGTAGTGAAACAACTTGGACTGGAAGTTCATTTACAACCAATTGCCAAGATAACGAAATCACCTACACCGTACTTTGGGAGACCATTCTATCCTTACCTAATGCTGGTACTCGAACATTTCACGCTATTATTCCCAAAGTGGATGAATCAGAGTATAGCTTTAGTTTGAATCATAGCATTACACCACAATAAAAAAGATACAGTCTATAACTAATGATAGTTCGTTGATTTTTTAATTTCAACTGCGTTGAGCCCTTCGGGGTTCTAACAAAAATTGAAAAAATATTTTTTCTTACTAATTGATAATCAAGGTTTTACAAAACTCAATCAGTTTCATACATCCCTTTAATTATCAATTAGTTACGAAAAACCTAGGAACTATTATACTAAGATAAATTATATCTTATTCAATCTCAGTAATTGACAGAATTCAAAGCTCCTAGCCTAATAGCTAAGAGTAACAACAGTAAAGCTGCAAGACTAAAACAACTGAAGTATTTAGATTTTAATTGCTTGTCTGACAACTACTTAGTTTTTTTTCAAATAACTTCACAATAAATACTTTAAATCTTAGGTTTTATTGATTAATATTGCTATTATATTATGGGGTTGTTTCAAAGTAGCAGACTAGCTGCTGTAGGCTAATGCTTTTATCCCTTTTGGGCATTAGCCTGCGTGGATCGAAAACTAATGAGTGTAGCTTTTTCTACATTCCTGTGGTCTTTCCTACAAAACCAAAAAATCCATTTTATACTGATTTACAGATAGTTACACACACTTACTTATCTACTTTTAAACAACTTCAGCGCAAAAATCCTATCCTGTGTTCATCTATAAAAAAAGAAAAATGAAAACAGTTAGAGCAATGTTTGTTATGTCATTAATTTGCAATACTCCTATTCTTATTGCACAAGACGATACAGTTTTGGCTCAACAACAAGTCAAAGCCTCTACTGAATCGACCTCATCTAATTTAAATTCTCCCTACTTAGAAGTGGAGGGTGGTTATTTTCGTTTGGGTAGTCACGATGCACATGCTGCTGTTGATGAATTCCCAATCAAAAAAATAGCTGTGCCAAGCTTAGTCGTTGGTCGGTACGAAGTCACTTTTACCGAATTCGATTTATTCTGTGAGTCAACAGGTCACCCTAAGCCTGATGATGCTGGTTGGGGCAGAGATAATCGTCCTGTCATGAACGTAGATTGGTATTTAGCAATTCAATACTGTAATTGGTTGAGTGAAAAAGAGGGATTTACTCCCTGTTATGCTATCACAAAGGCAAAAGCTTGTGAGATTACAGGTTTTTATAATGGAGAAGAAGACTGGAAGGTAACTTGCAATTGGGAAGCTGATGGATATCGCCTGCCTACCGAAGCTGAATGGGAATACATAGCTAGAGGTGGCAAAAAGGCCAAGAGGTCACTTTTTGCAGGTTCTAACACAATAGAAGAAGTTGGCTGGTATGCTGAGAACTCTGAAGATATGACCCACCCTGTAGGAAGTAAACAAGCGAACGAATTGGGTGCTCATGATATGAGTGGGAATGTTTGGGAATGGTGCTGGGATTGGTATGCTGCCAAGGCTTATAAAGATATTGAAACCTTTGGACCAACTGGTCCAGAAACTGGAAAGCTGAAAAGTATGCGTGGTGGAGCTTGTGATAATGATACTGGTATGTACCTGAGAGTATCTAATCGTGGATATTTAGATCCTGAGGTTGGTTATCCTTGTTTAGGTTTTAGAGTTGTACGGTTATTATTGGATAAGCAGTCTCAGGGGTCTCGTTTTTAGATAGGAGAAGTTTAGTATCAAATATTTTGGCTGCTTTCTCCTTTTACAATCATGTACAGGCTTCTACCAAGAGGCAAGAATATTGTAGAGCCCTTCGAGATCAGCGAAGCTAACAATTGTCCTCATTGACTGCTTATTCTAACTCACTTTCATCCTCGTAACTTGTATTTAGACTACAGGCTCACAGGACAATAAGTCGTTCATTATTAAATGTTTGTCATGTTCGGACATAGAATAAATTAACTTCGTTGAGCTCGCTATGGGCTTGGTTCCTTCGGAACGTCAATGTTCGTCCTTCTTTGTACCTGACAACCCATATAGTCCGATTGATCCAGTTGGGTAGCTTTTGCTAAGTTTTTAGCGAAATTAAGTCTTGATTATTCCGTTTGGTAGGATATCTTTTCACCTGATTTATCCAAACTCTACGAAGTAAACCCCGAAGGGCTCAGTGAAACTAACCCCGAAGGGCTCTACGAAGTAAATTTCTTTTCTATAAACATCTATAGATTATCAAGTTATTTGTCTAATGCTGAACCTCGAAGTGCTCTGCGAAGCAAAAGTCCCTATTTAGCCCTAAATCGAAAGTTTATTTTTTTCTCATTACTAAGTACAATGTAAAATAAATAAATTTATATTTTGTATATTGAGTAAAAATACTCAATATGAAAAAAGAACATAT
>JAKVCT010000421.1 GCA_022448995.1 Saprospiraceae bacterium | reverse complement strand
GCTTGCCACAGTCGGCTTCGCCTCCGAACCTTTTCAAGGGGTATTAGGCAGAACCTTTGCCTTGTTAAATTTAAAAAATGCTAATTTCTTACCACACAAAAAATACTTAAATAATCTTTATTAAACACAATTTTTTTAATGAAAAAACTATCAGTCTTAGTTAGTGCCCTATTTGGACTTAGTTTACTATCAAGCTGTGTTAAAGATAAATGTACTCAAGAAGTTACATACATGAAAGATATTCCTGTATATATGACTACTGAGGAAATTCGACAGCCGATAGAAACAGAAGGTCCACGTGCACTAGAAAACCCAGGAAAGATTTATCTCTATGCAGACTATGTACTCGTAAACGAGGTGAACCAAGGTGTGCATATTATAGATAATTCTAACCCTAGCAACCCAAAGAATATTTCTTTTATCAAAATTCCAGGTAATGTAGACATTGCGATGAAAGGAAGTGTTTTGTACGCAGACAACTATATGGATTTATTAGCTATTGATTTATCAAATCCTAATAGTGCTACTATGTTAAAACGTGTGGAGAGTGTTTTTCCTACTTTTGGGGTAAATCCTGATAATGAAAACGAACTCTTGGTACGTTATAGACAAGAAGAAGTTACTGAAACCGTAGATTGTGACTGGAACAACGGCTGGAATGGCGGCTGGGGTGGCGGTGGTATCATGGAAGATGCTGCTTTTACACCAACGAATACTGCTACAGGTGGTACAGGTGGTGTAGGTCGATCTGCAGGTATTGGCGGATCTATGGCACGTTTTGCCATTACTGGTGACTATCTATATGCTGTGGATAACCAAGACTTACATGTAATAAGTATCCTCAGTATGGATGACCCTACTGAAATCAACCGATTAACGCTAACTACGGGTACAGAAACTATTTTCCCACATGAAGATAAACTTTTCATTGGTGGTAATACCGGTATGGATATTTATGATTGTGGAGATCCTACAAATCCATCTTATTTGAGCCGTTTTGAACATGCTTTTGCTTGTGATCCAGTATTTGTAGATGGTGATTTTGCTTATATTACCTTACGTCAGGAAACCGTTTGTCAAACAGGCTGGAACCAGCTACAGGTAGTTGATATCAGTACCATTACAGCGCCTAACTTAATATCTACTTATACTATGGAGAATCCTCATGGCTTAAGTGTTCGTGATGAGGTATTATACTTATGTGAAGGTGATTTTGGATTAAAAACTTTTGATGTAACAGATAAGTTGTCTATTGATCAAAATCAATTGAGCCAAATTGAGACTAGAGCATATGATGTTATCGCTGTTCCACATACAGATCGTATCTTACTAGTAGGTGATGATGGTTTTTATCAATATGATATTACTAGTCCGTCTAACTTACAATTGATTAGCAAGATCGAAGTGAATAAATAAACAACATAAGGATATATATTTAATGAACTATTATCTATAGTAAAAAATTTAATATTACAATCCACATTTTTAATCTAGTGGTCAACAAAGAAGTTGAATACTCTTTAACATAAATTTTCTACTATTTATGTTAAAGGATATTCAACTTCTTTGACTAGAATTATCAAAGAACACACATCACTACCTACACTATTGATTATCAAAACAATAAGCATGAATTTAATTAAAAAAATGATCTGCTCTATCCTATTTTTGGGATTAGCCCTCAATAGTTTTGGGCAGAAGTTAATGGAAGATATTATTTATCTAAAGAATGGAAGTATCCTTCGCGGTCAGATTATGGAATATAAGCCCGATGGCAACATCAAGATAGAAATTGCAGGAGGCAGTGTCTTGGTTTACCCTGCTTCTGATGTAGTAGAAATCAAAAAAGAAGAAGCTAAAAATCAACCCCAATATCGATTGAATAAAGCTGATAGACCTTTGCTGATTCCAGAGAATAAGAAAATATACAATATTTTTATGGGTAAGTTAATGATGGGTATTAATGCATTCAGTGAACCTGCTGCGGGAATTGGTCTTTATTGGGCTACGGGCTATCGCTTCAATCGTTTTGCGAATGTTGGTTTAGGAATTGGTATAGAACGAAATGATGCCTTCAACTTTATGCCTATTTTTGTCGATTTCAGAGGCTATTTGATGAAAACCTCTACTTCTATGTATTATAGCTTAGGTGTAGGTTATAGTGTAGCTCTACATACAGCCTCTTGGCGATTTGACGGTGATGTAGAAAGCCAAACAGGTGGTTTATACCTTCATCCAGCTATTGGAGTACGATTCAAGTCTAGGAAACGTACACATCTAATGATGGATTTTGGCTATACGATCCAGTCCAATAATCTTACCTTTATAAACTCCTGGTCTGGTAATAGCACCACCCAAAAAACTACATTGTTTAGACCTAGTTTTAGAATTGGTTTGATGTTCTAAATAAAAAACTTTGCTCCTTTGGCTAATAAAAATGCTTTGTGTCTCATGTGGATACAAAGCATTTTTTATTTTTGGATCTTTTGGACATTGGGTCGCAGATCAATGCCAATAAATATGCTGACTTTCTGTAGCTTTTACTACATTTTTGTTTTACCTAAGTATTGAATAACAAACCTTAAGTAATTTTATTATGCAATTATCATCTCATTGGATACTCTTACTAAGTTGTTTATTTGGTTTAGTAGCTTGCTCAAGCGATAAAACCTACACCTTAGAAGAACTCAAAAATAATCCGACTAATCAACTTCATCTTTCTTACTCAAAGGATGCTGATTTTGAAAAAATCAATCAATCATTTGAAGGGAAAAAAGAAAAAGAGCTTTTAGATTTACTCAATCAATCCAATATTTCCTTTGCTTCGGCTTCTTATGGTCTATATCATTTGGGCAACCATTACATTTATGATGAAACTACTATAAAAAAGGGGATTGAGTATCTAAAGATTGCCGCAGATCAGTATCTAAATCCTTTGGCTATGTCTCGTTTGGGTAGAATGTATTACACTCCCACCGAACAGCTCCCTAAAGGAATTCAACAGGATCTAATTTTGGCATATTACTATACTAATTTGGCGATTGCACTCGGAAATATATCTGAAGAACAAGGCGAAAAAGGTGTTTTTATTAGCAGCTATATGCGCAAAAATAGCTTGGGACTTTTTGATGCCTTACAAAGCAAAGTCATTCAAGAAAAATATGATGTAGATGCTGCTCAAACTAAACTCAAAAAGGATCTAGATAAGATGCGCAAAGCATATAAAGAATATTATTTCCCGAAATAAGGCTAAGCAAGTGATCACTTGCTTATTATTACTAACCCTTAACACTTCTCTTATGTTGGCTCCTATCGACTGGGCAATTATTATCGGCTTCTTAATTTTGATTGTATCTATTAGTTTACGATACACCAAAGAAGCTTCTCAGAATATTGAAAACTTCTTTTT
>JAKVCT010000420.1 GCA_022448995.1 Saprospiraceae bacterium | reverse complement strand
CAACAAAGAAAAAATAAAATCCAAAATTTTATTGGGTTCTATTTTTCGAAACTCGCCTTTTCAGACAGCCCCTTTTCACTTCCAGTACAATGGCAGCTACAAACTAACTGATAAACGAAGCCTTATGCAGCCGAAATTACATTCGTATTTCCACCCTGTTTATGCATCAACTCATAAATTTTGATTAGGTGTTTTAAGTTTTTGATGTATAAACGCATTTGCTTCACCTTCATCCAGTAGCTACGTTTCGCCATATATTGTGGAGCTTCTGCCAATAAATCGTCTAATTGTACAGTGTACATAGACAATAGATGCTGAGCAGATTTATATTCTGATTGTTGAACTTTAGATAACATGATTATTCTTGATATTTTATAAGTTGCTAGTTCGTGAATTTTCTAATTTTAGTTTCACTGAGCACTGCTATGTAAAAAATACTTCCATATTTTTCTACTTGAACATGTTATCATATTTTCCAACAAATATGCCAATTTATCTATACTAATCATCTGAAACACTAAACCCTCAACTTTACTGAATAGTTGAGGGTTTAGCATAAAGCAAATAATTTGCACACAATAATATGACAATCATATACTTACTGCAAAAAATGCTATTTAAAACTTAGCATAATCTCCTGTATAATTTGATACTTTTCGGGTTAATTATAATCCAAATAATGGATAATATTCCTTTTGATAGATAGTTTCAGCACTTAACTGCGATCAGTATTAGGCTTAACCGTATTAGAATGCTCAACCTTCACATCTTTATCAATTTTGGTAACGACAAACTCAACTCGGCGATTCATTTGGCGACCTTCAGCAGTATCATTATCAGCAATTGGTTTCTCTTCTCCATAACCTACATACCCCAGTCTACTCTCTTCTATTCCTTGCTCTAATAAATACTCATAAACCGAACGTGTTCTATTTTCTGATAAAGTTTGGTTAGAACTATCTGAACCACGACTATCAGTGTGTCCATGAATTTCAATTTCCATAGTAGGATATTTATTCAACAAGTCTACTAATTTATCTAACTGTTCTGTAGACTCTGACAATAAAGCCCATTTAGAAGTCTCAAAAAATACACGATCCAACTGAATGGCCTTTCCTACCTCAATCTCCTCTTCTTTGACTAAAACTTCTGGTTCTGGCTCTGGTTCTGGTGGATCTTCCTTATAATTCAACTCATGTAAAGCAACATCATCAATCAAATAATAAGCATTTTCAAATGGATTTTCAATAGCAGGATCTAAATCTGCTGCTTCTTCCACTTTTGTGTTTTTCAAATCAAAGAAGTTACCCAAAATAAAATATTCTGAACGATTTGCAGAAGTCAATGTACCAGAGATACGCACCCATTTACGTCCATCTTTGTTCACAATTTCTGTATGATTCACATCAGGTTTAATATCTAAGATTGGTTCCCAGCCATCAGGACCTTGTCTGTAAACAGGTGTAGGTGACAAGACAATTCCTAAGTTATTTGTGATAAACTTAGACATGTATGCTCTGCACACCCAAAACTCATAATAATATTCTTGTCCTTTTCGGGTTGGACGATCTAATTTTACTTGCAGATATTCTCTATAAGTATGTGGATTTTTCTGAGGTAGCTCTGCATTTTGGTTATCCGTCAAAATCGCAGCCATCATACGTCCAGTATGTGGTTCGTCAATGGTTTTTCCACTCTTCTTGGCTTGAGAAATCTCATGAGGCAAGACAATTTTTAAATCTGGAGTTGATTTAGTTGGACTTTTCCAATGCTGTACATTCTGACGAAAAATTCCCGCTCCCGAAATATCGTCTTTAGGACGTTTTCCCGCTACTTCCTCAAAACTTGGGTTAGGAATCATATTTGGGCTCGAACCTGCTGGTACTTGTGCATCTGCCCCCCAGACCAGTCCTCCTAAAAGTAAACTTGTTAAAATTCTTTTTCGCATAAGCTATTTGATTTTAGAATATGTTTAGACATACTCTCCTGTTTCACAATAGTAGTTCCTTAATCTTTTTTAGTTGCTTTAGCTTCTTCAAAGCTTTACTTATGAATTGGTCACAAGACCCTAAAAGGTCTATCAAAGCTAACAATCTATAAATTAAGCATAAGATAGTTATAGTCAAAATTATACCAAGACAGCAAAACCTATCCTCATATGTAAAATTAACCTTTGATTATAAACTAAATGCTAAGTCATAAAATATCAATGCACCATAATGAAGATCAATCTTTTGTTGACAAAGAGCTAACCTCGCAGAGCTCAACACAGCTAACGGTCTGTGCCAATAAAAGATTCGATTAAAAATATTTGAAAACTTAGGTGACAGAGTAGTAAGTATGGAAGGCCTTTAATTCTTTTCTGGTGGATAATTATAAGATTTCCTATAAATTTACCACGAAAAGGCACTCAAAGTTACTATTAATTTAAGTAAGTTCTATAAAAATGGATACAAAAAATGCGGAGACCTTAGATATTAGATCTAAAGTCTCCGCATGTATCACTCTGTCTATATCTTGAAGTTGTTTAAAAATTATCTGGTTTTATGTATTAAATATAATTCTTAAACAACTTCTTTGAATAAATTTTAATTCTCAAAAGCAAATTGAATCAAATTAGCCCCCATTTTCAAAGCACTTTGGCGCTTATCCTCTGGATCATTATGTACTTCTGGATCTTCCCAACCATCTCCTAAATCTGATTCATAACTATAGAAACAAACTACACGACCTTCCCAAAAAAGTCCAAAACCTTGTGCTGGTTTTCCTTCGTGCTTATGAATTTTCGGTAAACCTTTATCAAAATCAAATTTCTTATGGTAAATCTCATGTGTAAATGGCAATTCTACCCACTCTAATTCAGGAAATACTTTTTTCATAGCAGGACGCACAAAAGGATCCATTCCAAAGTTGTCATCAATGTGCAGAAAGCCCCCTGCAATCAGATAAGTACGCAGATTCTCTGCTTCTTCGTCCGAAAAAACAACGTTTCCGTGACCAGTCATATGTACAAAAGCATAATTAAATAATTCTGCACTACCTACTTCTACCGTTCCATAATCAATTTCGAAATTGGTAAATAGTTTTTCATTACAGAATCGTGCTAAATTAGGCAAAGCCGTTGGATTGGAATACCAGTCTCCTCCTCCATTATACTTTAATAAACCCAGTTTCAATGAAGGTTTTTCCTCAGCCACATTCAAACTTAAATGAAAAGCTGCTACTAATACTAAGAGTAAAACACTGATTTTTTGATATGATTTTTGCATAATAATATGAATGGTTGATAAGGCGTTCTAAAAAGAAAGTAAATTTAAAATGGCATACTATCATTCAAAGCATCCAGTTTAGCATAGGGAACTAATGATATAGCATGTGCATCGCCATCATGTGGAAACTCTAGGAGCGCAAAGCCTATTTCTTTGAGTGGAAGTTGTGCATCAT
>JAKVCT010000042.1 GCA_022448995.1 Saprospiraceae bacterium | reverse complement strand
CACGAGGCTTTTTAACAAAGTTCAGCGCAAAAAGGCTGCTTGAATTAAATACAAATTAATTGTGGCTATCTACTTATCATCATAATTATCCCTACTCTTGACTTAGCTAACGTTTTCATTGGGGAATTTCGTGTCTAAGTAAGTAGGCTGATTGCAAATTAATAAAAATCCTCTGAAAAGACGAGTCTTGTCAAGGACTTAATTCGCATCTTCTGCAAGTGGCTTAGGCAAATTACCTCGCCAAATCCACCAACCTATTCCGATCAAAACTACTTGAATAACTATACGAACAATAGCAGCGTCTGTACTTCCTACTAAAGAAGTGCCTTCTTCCTTGAAGAGCTCCCAAATATGCAAAGGCATGAAAAACAGCATTAGAAGCATAAAACCAATTCCCCCCTTTCGGTTTGTATTAGGTACTAATAGGGCGATTCCGATCAGAACCTCTGTAATCAAAGCAAAAGCATGTGCCAGAATATTAGGAATAAAACTGGGAATGATTTTGTCATAAAACTCAGGGTTAATAACATGCATTACACCTGCAATAATCATTAGAATACCAAAAATAATGGCTACTCCGTTTCTTATCATTTTTTTAAGGTTAAGGTTGGGTGAATAAATAATTATAGCTGAAGATACATAGGATTATAGTATTAATTATAATTCTCCTTTCAGTGCATAGATTTTTTCTATAATCTCAACTACTTTGAGTCCCTCTAAGGCATTAGTTGTAATACTCTTTCTACCTTTTAACACATCAATTACATTCTCGATAACATAGATATGATTAGCTGCAGAACCCTTATAAATCCCATAATTATTAGCAGGATTAGTAGGCGGTAAATCAGGCATGGTATAATCTTGAATATTACAATAAACAACCTCATTCATATATTGACCACCAATTTTTACACTGCCCTTCTCTCCAATGACCAAAAGGCTACTCTCCATATTAGATCCATAGACAGATGTAGAATAATTCATACTTCCCATTCCTCCATTGACAAACTTAAAAGAAACTACACCAGAATCCTCAAAATCAGTAGCATGTTGATGATTAAAGTCCGCAAACTTAGCTTGAACCTCTTCTATATCACCAAACAACCAATACATCATATCAATAAAATGCGAAAACTGTGTAAATAGTGTGCCCCCATCCAAGTCCTTCCTTCCCTTCCAAGGATGTGCCTTCCCTTCTCTAAAATAGTAACGATCATCTCGATTCCAATAACAATTGACCTGTACCATATATATATCACCCAGCAAACCATTCTCTACTACATCTTTAATCCATTGTGAAGGTGGTGAATAACGATTTTGCATTACACAAAATACATGACGAGAAACATTCAATGACTTAAAAATCACGTCCTCGCAAGAAGCTTTAGTCAAACCCATTGGTTTCTCACAAACCACATGGTAACGCGCTTCTAATGCTGCAATGGCATGCTCTGCGTGCAAGCCATTGGGGGTACACACACAAAGCACATCGATAGATAGTTGAGCAGCTAAAAGTGCTTCAAAATTTTCATAAAATGGAAGTTCTAATCCCTCAACCATTGCTCTTTTCTCAGGATCTATATCACAGACTGCTACCAACTCTGCTTCTGCTTGTTGCTGAATAATGGTGGCATGACGTTTACCTACAAAACCAAATCCCAAAACGGCAAAACGAACTTTATTTTTTATGTACATTTATCTATTTTTATAGTGAAGTTGTTTAAGAATTAGATTTAATACAGAAATTCAGATGATTTAGCTTCGCTGAGCACTTCGTGGTTTTGAGTGGATAGCCGCTCTGCGGTCAGAGGCGAAGCCGACTAGTGGTCAGCTTTGCTACCACCAGCGCTATCGGCGATAAAAAAGGTAAAAAAGTGGCCAAACCTCGAAGAGCTCAACGAAGTTAAATCAATGGATTTGATGCGGTGAAGATGATTTTTAAACAACTTCAGTCTCTTGATTTCTGGATCTATAACCAGCTCCCAAAGATCAGTTAACTTAACAAAATTAAATCAATGGACTGAGTTTATTACTCAGTTTCATATAATAAAAATATACCTATGGAACAATCAGAACACAAGCTAATTCATACATACAAGTTAGTGAAAGAACTTCAGTATTTCCAAGGAAAAATCTTGACACCTGAGAATGGGCAAAAAACCTCAGCACAAGATTACAAACAATATATTGAAATTTATTCTAGTATATGTACTAAATTAAAAAATACAACCTACGCAAAAAACCAAGAACTTATCAAAAAAGATCTCTACAAGATGAAAGAGGATATCTACTTTTTTAATCGTTATGAAAAACGTCTAAACCTCCCGAGCTATCTTCAAATCTTATTTGGAGGAAGTATGAACTTAAATGTCATCTTTGTATTTATCATCTTATCCTTTATTATTTTTGCTGGTGGTATGTTCCTAAATAATGCAGATATAGGAATTATATTTTCTATAGTAGGTATTATCTATCTAACTGGAGGTCTCTTGTTCTATGGGCTCACTAGAGCGTTCTACCTATTGCGTATCAAACCGGTTTTAAAAAGGTGCATAAATGAGCAACAAAAAAGAGTTGATCGTTTAGGTTATCTTTTAGAATCACAAATAGGATAAAACTAATCAGTATATGTCCTCTATTCAAGAACTAAAGGAAGTGTTCAGATTAGTTCAAGCACTACAGACTGCAAAAGATGTACTCGTAGAAATCAATTTCCATAATCTCACCATTCATTATGAACATTATCTAGATAGCCTAGCTGACCTTTATTTAGCCTGTCAGGAAATAGAACGATTACAAACAGATATCATGGCCAAAAGATATCTGTTTGTAATTGAAACTGCTTTGAATGAATTGATTTATCAACAAACTATAACTTTACCTCAACGTTTCTTTTCTTATCAAAAACAATATCTAGGTGTATGTTTCTTTACACTACTTACTTCCTGTATTATCGCTTCAATTTTATTGTCTTCTCAAGTGAAGGTTATGATTGTGATTTGCATGTTAATCTCCGTATATTTTGTGGGAACAAGGCTCATGTACAAAGGCTACGAAAAAAGATATATCACTCAAAAAATTCCAGAACTCATCACCAAGGTTAAAGATTTACATAAAGTTATTGATAAGCTAGAATTTCTGTTAGAATCCTATATAGATTGAACAATTTCAATCAAATAAGCATTAAATGTTTACAAGTAAACAAAAATGATTTATCTTTGCGGTAATGAAAAATAAAGGACTACAACATACTGCTATCTTTATGGCACTACTGATTCTCATATCAAGTGTGGGAGTGAGTAGTTATAGCTCCTTATGTATATGTACAGGGAAAATAACCTCTAGTATTTTATGGGAAGCTAGTCCTGTGAAGGATAACTGCTGTTCAAAGAAAGAACAAAAAAAATGTAGAAAAGCAGACCAACCTAAAAGTTGTTGCTCCGTAAAACATATTATACCAAAAAATAATTCTTGCCAAGCTCAACACAAGGATTGTCATGAGACGGATATTGAGTATCAACACCTAAGCATTGATGCAGAAATACAACAAGTTTCATTTAGCTTTAGTACTGTCCATGTTTTAGCCTTTTTACCTGATTGTTGGAAAGGTTTAGGCAACCATTTAGTAAGCCCTGATTACTTACCAAATTCGTTCGTATTAGAGTATCCTATTGAAAGGGGGCCACCTCTACCCTACGGTCGCAGCTTACTAAAATTCCAAGAAATATATCGCTGTTAGATTCTTAGTTTTCAATCATTTCCTTGGTTCGTAGGTTTTTAACTTCGTAGAGCCTTTCAGGGTTCGTAACTAATTGATAATTAGTAATTAAAAAATCAACGAACTCTCGTCATTTAGAGTCTTACGCTAAAAATGATTCTATTTTTAGCGCTATACCATTGCTAATCAATAGTGTAGGACTTTCCATTTTTTGATTCGAAAATTAATCTAATAATGAATTCTTATCTAAATATATTTTGCTTGGCAAGTTTATGCTTAAGCCTATTCTCTTCTTCTATCCAAGCACAAGTTTCTCCTAATTTTAATGCCATTGTAGTTGATCATCAAGATCAAGCTTTAGTTGGTGCCAGTATCAATTGGCAAGATACTACAATAGGCACAGTCACTGATTTAGATGGTTGGTTTAGCCTACCTAGATTGGATACGACCAATATGTATATTTTAGAAATCAACTATGTAGGTTTAGATCCTGTGTTGGTTGAAATCTTTCCGTATGAAGATAGCTTAAAGCTGACTTTGGAGAACACTGCTAACATTGAAGAAATCAGTGTAGAAGCCACTGAACGTGGGATTTTCAATTCTACCTTGAATCCAATTAATACAGAAACATTAACAGCCTGTGAACTTAAACGTGCAGCTTGTTGCAACTTAGCAGAAAGCTTTGAAAATAATGCTACTGTCAATGTAGGTTATACTGACGCAGTAACTGGTGCGAAAGAAATTGAGATGTTAGGTTTGCGTGGAACTTACACTCAAATGCTAATAGAAACACGCCCAGCTTTTAACCGTTTAGGACGTATTTATGGAATGGAATATATTCCTGGAACTTGGGTAGAAAGTATCCAAATTTCTAAGGGCGCTAGCAGCGTACGCAATGGAAGTCAGGGTATTGCTGGGCAAATCAACACTCAGCTAATCAAACCACATGAATCTCCTGCCCTATTTGTTAATATATTCGGAAATATTGTAGGACGTGCAGAAGCTAATATTCATACAGGTTTCAAGATTAATGATAAATGGAGTACAGGTTTATTATTACATGGAAATTACTTCCAAACAGATGTAGATTGGAATAAGGATGGTTTTCTAGATATTCCTAAAAAACAACAAATCAATGGAATGTGGAGAACTAATATGCAAACTGAGGATTGGTTTGTAGAATTTAATATACATGGAATTTTGGATGAACGTTTTGGTGGACAAACAGCGAAGATTTCTAGTGCAACGAATCTATATGAAATTGAGAATACAATACGCCGAGTAGAGGCTTTTGGTAAGACTGGATTTATAGGTTTTGACAACATAGATCATAGTATTGCCTTAATTTATAATGGCTCTATCCATGAGCAACGCTCTAGCTTTGGCAATCGCCGATATGATGCCTTACAGCGTGATTTGTACTTCAATCTATTGCACAAAATCAATCTAGGTAATAAGGATCATCATTTGAATAGCGGAATTTCTTACCAGTTTACTAATTTCCAAGAACAATTCAGTGATATTAATCTAGACAGAAATGAGCATGCGCGTTCTGTTTATACTGAATATTCTTTCTCCAAAACCTTCAATGAAGATAAAGGAACTAACCTGAGTGTAATGGCTGGTATACGTGGAGAATGGTTTAATATTGGTGGCGAGAATTTTATTCATCCCGTACCAAGATTCAATATAAAATATAACTTCTCTCATAATTTTGTAATCCGTGCTTCTGCTGGACGTGGTTTACGCTCTCCAAATGCGTTAGTAGAGAATATACGTTTTATGCCGAGCAACCGTGATTTCTTAGTTTATGATATAAATGGACTAGAGAAAGCCTGGAATTATGGTTTGAATGCAACATGGAATTTCATACTAGGTGAGCAGGAAGGTAGTTTAAATATTGATTTGTATAGAACTGATTTTGAACAACGTCTGATCACAGATGCACATCATGCTCCAGATCATATCATGGTTTATTTATCTAGACAACAATCTTTTGCTAATAGCTTTTTGATTAGCTATACTCAAGATTTATTCAAGGGGTTTGAAATGCGTCTTGCTTATAAATATAATGATTCACGTTGGACAGAATCACATGGTTTAGAATGGCAGATGTTTAGCCCTAGACATCGTGGTTTGATGAGCATGCACTATAGCACTCCCAAAGAAGATTGGCAATTCAATTTGACGGGTCAATTGGTTGGCTCACAACGTATGCCACAAGTTTGGGGTGATGCTACAGATTTACCAGCATATAGAACGAATCAACTTTCTCCTACTTTCTTTAAATTAAATGCTCACATTAATTATTATCTAAAGAATGGTTTAGAATTGTATGTGGGTGGTGAGAACTTGACCAACTATCGACAAGAACAACCTATTTTAGGTGCAGACGATCCTTTTGGTGTACAAAACACAAACAGTCCTGCATTTGATGCATCTTCTGTTTATGGACCTGTATTTGGTGCGATGGTTTATGTTGGTTTCCGTTATACCTTAACAACAAAAGAAAAAGCGCCAAAATTAATAGAAGGAGTTGCAAAACTTGAGCCTAATCATGAAGAGCAGGGACATGTAAATGTAACGATCAAAACTGCTGCACATTGTGGTATGTGTATTACTAATATACAGAATGGTTTGGGAAAATTGGGGGGTGTAGATGAGGTAGATGTGGATTTGAATACCAATGAAGTAACGGTTCATTATAATGAGGAAACTATTTCTGCACAAGCTATTCGTATTGCATTGACTAAGGTTGGCTATAATGCTGATGATCTAAAAGCAGATCAAAAAGCAATGCAAAGTTTACCAGCTTGTTGCCAAACACATTAATTATATATAGAAGTTGCTTGAAGCCCAAGTTTTGAGCAGCTTCTTTTATTTATTGGAAGGACACTAATACACAAAAAAAATACTCAGTTGGCTATCAACTAAGTAGATACAATTTGTCTCGTATTTATGCATAAAAATACTGGGAGGAATGCAAGTATTCAACTTTATAGGTTGGTTCCTAAAAAAGAAGATTACAATAACATAAACAACAAAAAGATGAAATTGTTTAAAGAAAAGTTACATTTTTTTATTCATCAATTGAATTAATATAAGCATATACAATCATGTTCAATTACAATCTTATTAGACCGTGACTGAGCATTGAACCAAAGACGTAAATAAAGTGGAAAAAATTATAGATTGGAAGAATTATATTTCTTGGAAAAGATGTGAAATTATCTTAAATATTGGAAGTGATATTGGGTAAAATGAGATAAATTTATTTCTCGTAAAAAACGAATTACAATAACATAAACAATGAAATCTACTTTTTGTTCAAAAAAAAGATATATTTTTTTATAACTAAAAAAAAGTCGCCAGATGCCAAGAATAATGGCCATAGATTATGGACTCAAACGAACAGGAATTGCCTGTACGGATAATCTACAAATCATTGCTTCCCCTCTAGATACGGTCTCTTCTGACCAACTACTCGACTTTCTAAAACAATATTTTAGTACGGAGAATGTAGAAGCACTGGTAATTGGACAAGCAATTCGAAAGGATGGTACTGCATCTCCAGTAGAGAAAAAGATACTAGAGTTAATAGAGAATCTAGAAAAAATATATCCTCTATTAAAAATTCACCGACAAGATGAACACTTGACTTCTCAAAGAGCTTCTAGTATTATTCGCCAATCAGGAAGGAAAAAAAAGGATCGTAGGAAAAAAGGCTTGGTTGATAAGGTAAGTGCGGTATTAATCTTGCAGGAATTTTTGGGTCATATTTAATTAGTTCCAGAACGAACTTATTTGATATTTGAGTAGTTCAATGAACAATAGTATATTTGCAAGCATTTACTTGTGTACAATGAAGACTCAGTGGTGAGAGATAAGCTTACCAATACAATCAATTTCAAACTATTTAATTTATTTCAATAAAAAAAGAAGGATGAAAACTTCAAATGAACTTAAAATTTATAACTCCCTTCGCAAAGAGAAGGAGACGTTCAAGCCTATTCATGAATCTCATATAGGAATGTATGTGTGCGGGCCTACTGTGTACAACGAAGTTCATTTGGGTAATTGTCGCACTTTCATGTCTTTTGATATTGTCTTTAGATATTTGAAGCATCTAGGTTATAAAGTACGTTATGTTCGTAATATCACGGATGTAGGACACTTAGTTGGTGACGTAGATACTGGAAGTGAAGGAAAAATTGCAAAACGTGCTCGCCTAGAAAAATTGGAACCTATGGAGATTGTACAAAAGTACACGAATAGTTTTCATAAGGTAATGGCAAAGTTTAATACTTTGCCTCCAAGTATAGAACCAACTGCTACTGGACATATTATTGAACAGATTGAAATGGTTCAATCTATTATTGATAATGGATATGGATATGAGGTGAATGGTTCTGTCTATTTTGATGTACAAAAATTAGTGAGTGAAGGAAAGATTCATGACCATATTTATGGTCATTTGTCAGGCAAGAAACAAGAAGACCTCTTCACAGCTACCCGAGACGATTTAAAAAACCAAGGTGAGAAGCGTCACCCATCAGACTTTGCCATTTGGGTAAAAGCTGCTCCCAACCACATCATGCGTTGGCAATCACCATGGAGTGAGGGTTTTCCTGGCTGGCACTTGGAGTGTTCTGCCATGAGCACCAAGTACTTGGGAGATCGTTTTGATATTCATGGTGGAGGGTTGGATCTCCAATTCCCACACCATGAGAATGAAATTGCTCAGAATATGGGAGCTTGTGGTTGTGCTCCTGTCAACTATTGGATGCATGCTAATATGCTCTTGCTCAATGGTAAGAAAATGAGTAAGAGTAAGGGCAACTCTATTCTTCCAAAAGAGTTATTTGATGGTGGACACAAGATGTTTGAAGACGATCGTGGTTATAGCCCAATGACTGTACGCTTTTTTATGTTGCAAGCACATTATAGAAGTGAATTGAATATCACGCAAGAAGGTTTAGATGCAGCAGAAAAAGGATATGCCCGATTGATGCACGCCAACCAAACCTTGGATAAACTTGATTATTTAGGGAAGGAGACTATTACAAAAAAAGATACAGAATTATTAGCACTTTTAGCTGAAGCTAATGAATTAGCTGTTGCTCTAGCTACTTACAATGCTGAAGGTATTCAAGCAAGTCCTAAGATATTTTTAGCAACTGCTTTTGCTAGCTTTGCTTTGTTGAATAAGTTGGAGAAATTGGTTAATCCATTAGTTAAAAACTATGAGCAGAATCATTCAAAAAATGATTTAGGTAAAACTTTATGGTCAATACAAGAATTTGTAGCAAATACGATTCAACAATTGTTGGATATGAACAATACCTTGAGACAACTTCCTGTACAATTGAATAAGTTTTTGGAACTAGATCTAGAGCATTTACTTGGTGATGAAGCTAGCCAAACCAAAAGGCTAAGAGGACAGTTCAAAGGCTTTGAAAAAAAGATGGCTCATTTAGTGGAGCAATTGACTAATTTGAATCAACATAATGCTATTGTTTCAGATCCAGCCTTAGCTAGAGAGGATGCTATACGCAGTAATTTGAATGGATTTTATGAGAAAATGAATGATGATTTTCATACACCATCAGCTATTGCCAATCTATTTGAACTGAGTAAGCAGATTAATCAGATTAAAAAATGCCAGTTACATGGTACAAAAAATCTAAGTTTAGCTACTTTTAACCGCTTACAGAATACATTCTCTACCCTAATATTCGAGGTATTAGGATTGAAAGATGAGACACTAAGTATGAATGATGATGGAGATACCCTAGATCAAGTATTGCAAATGTTAATCAAAATGCGTCAGGATGCTCGTCAGAATAAGGATTTTGCAACTAGTGATAAAATCCGAAATGAGCTCCATAAACTAGGTATCCAGCTCCACGATAATAAAACAGAAACTACTTGGGAAAAAATTTAAAGATAATACTAAATTCATTTCGTAAAGTTCAAACGGTTGTGTACTTTGTTGGTGCACAACCGTTTTTTGGGTAATAGCTATCCATACAGTTAATAAGTAAGTAGGTGGACATAATTAATTTTAAACAATCCGTTTCGCAGAGCCCTTCAGGGTTAACTTCGTTGAGTCTTTCAGGGTTAATTGTGGCTAGCTACTTTACCCGTAGAAAAGTGCATTTAATTTTTACATTGAATAGTCCGCGCTCTTGATCTTTAGCTTTGCTAAACCTTTCAAAACTCTTTAGGGCTGATCGAAAAAGTGACTTCTATTCCAAAACTCTAACCTCTATGACAAACAAAACCATTAACTTAATTGGACTTTTACTTCTACTTTGTTTATTCACGGCTTGTCCCTATCAATCTGAAGTACCTATTTCTGAACCACAAACAGCTGTTTCCAAGGACTTACTAGGCAAATGGATTAAAGAATCAAATAATACTGAAGAAGAATTTCCAGAATATTTTGTAATTGAAAAAAAGAGTCAATATATTTATAAGATCATCAAGTATTCCTATGATCAAGAAAAGAGTGCCTACACTGAAACACCTCATGACGCACATATATCTTTGGTAGAAGGCCAAGAATTCCTGAATATGCACCTTGATCCAGATGTAGATATGGCTAGTGGTTATGGTTTGTATAAACTAGAACGTGATAAGGAATCTTTTGTACTATTTGAGTTGAGTAGTAATATTGATGAGAAATTTGAAGATTCTAAAGAGTTAACAAAATTTATCAAAAAATACATGCACCTAAGCTTCTTTTATAATTCAGGAGAAGAAACTTACACCAAGGAGAAATAATATTCTTATCAATAAGCAGGTGAATACCATTAATAAATGAACCGTATCCACCTGCTTATTTATTTCATTCATTAGCAAATGCTTAATACTCCAAAAGAACAGTAGGAGGTTATGTAAGTACAAACCAAGATAAAAGATCTATCTAAAATTTTGGCTAAAACAACGAGTTGGACTAGAATTCACTATCTAAAGTTGAAGGAGAACAGACGATGTACTGATAGCTAGTTAACTATTTTTACCTACTTTAGTTATATCCACCTACGCAAGTAGATAGCCACAATTAATTTGTATTTAATTTAATCAGCCTTTTTGCGCTGCACTTTGTTAAAAAGCCTCGTGATAGCCCTGCTATCCCTACGTTTTTCGCCTCGTTCAGCATCAAAAAATCTTGTAAATTATTATAAAATTAATTACGTCCACCTACTTACTTCTTTAAAACCATAAATAAGCATTTACTATACTAAGACAGAGCTTTCCTTTTTGAGAATTATCTAAAATTGTACGTACAAAATTAGATGCTAGCTATCCCAAATCATTTCCTTAGTTGATAATTTGACACTAAATCGCAGGTATTTTTATACAGATTTTGACACACTAAATTAAATTTTCTGTAATATATACCCTTAGCTCACAAGCTCCATAAAAAATTAATTATCAGCAATCAGCAACCACAAATTGCTCTACGGAGCTAAAGAATACTTTTTAATTTTGCTAGAACCCCGAAGGGCTCAACGCAGCAAAAATTAAAAAGTCAACGAACTATTAATACATACAGCAAATATTTTACAGAATACTCAATTATACAGTTTATCATCGTTAAAACCTGTGTCTATTATGTTTTTACAAAGATCTATATTCCTGTACACACTAGGGCTTTTATTTAGCTTTGCTTTTTCTACCCAAGCACAACACCTTCCTGCTGGCTTTGCTCCTAACGAGTCTAGCCAAAACTATTCTTACTATACCAATAAAACTTATCAAAATATTGGAGGAATATCTACTGCTCCTGTTGGTTCTTTGAGGACAATGGCAGAGTGGGAAGAAATACAATCTTTGGTCATTACTTGGCAGAGCTATCCAGAAACCTTGTCAGAAATTGTTCGTCATGCTCGTCTAGAATGTGAGGTTATTATTATTTGTGATGATTCTACTCAAGTCAAAACCTACTTGAATAATAAGAACATTGACCTCAGTGGTGTCTCTTATATCCAGACTTCCTCAAATTCTGTATGGATGCGCGATTATGGAGCCAATACCGTTTATAAAAATGATGTAGATTCTTTATTGCTTATAGATTGGATTTATAATCGTCCTCGTCCTGATGATGATTTAGTTCCTGAAGCTTTAGCTACCTTCAAGAATATTCCTTTGTATACGACTACGGTTGCCCCTAATGATTTAGTTCATACTGGTGGTAATTTTATGTCTGATGGTTGGGGAACTGCTTTTTCTTCAGAACTAATCTTGGAAGAGAATGAACCTAATAATCCCTATAATGTAAGTGTAAAGACAGAAGCAGAGATTGATACTATAATGAAAAACTATATGGGAATTGAGCGTTACATAAAAATGCCTACATTGCCTTATGATGGAATCCATCACATTGACATGCACATGAAACTATTAGATGAGGAAACTATACTTATGGGTGAGTATCCAAGTGGTGTAGCTGACGGACCTCAGATTGAAGCTAACTTACAATATGTTTTGAGCAACTTTAACTCTGTTTTTGGAACTCCCTACAAAGTTGTTCGTGTAACTATGCCCCCTGGTTCTAATGGGAACTACCCTGATGCAAGTCCTTGGTGGACAGCAGGCGAATATAGAACCTACACGAACTGTGTTTTTATAAATAAGACTGTTCTAGTTCCTATTTATGAAGAAGAATATGATACTACTGCCTTGAGAATCATACGTGAAGACCTTCCTGGCTATAATGTAGTAGGTATTGATTGTAATGATGTCATTCAGGCAAGTGGTGCACTACATTGTATCACAAGAGCAGTGGGTGTTGAGGATCCTTTATGGATTACCCACCAAGAATTGACCGATCGTATAGATGATCCGAATGATTATGGAATCACTGCAACTATCAAACACAGAAGCGGAATTGCCAATGCTACTTTATATTATAAAACAGCACTTTCTCAGGCTTATCAGTCTACAGTTATGACTCAAAGTGGAACAAATACCGCAGAGTGGTCGGCTTCTATTCCGAATATATCACAAGATGGAACCACCGTCTATTATTATGTACAAGCTGAGGCTAATTCTGGAAAAACGCAGGTACGTCCAATGCCTGCACCTGACGGATACTGGGATTTCAAGATCAATTATACTGGTGCGACAAGTTCTATTAATATAGAAACAACTAATCAACTATTGGCAGCTTATCCTAATCCTGCAAGTGCAATTACTTGTGTACCTGTTGAATGTAAAATCCCAAGCACTGGTTCTTTGAAATTATATGATATTTTAGGAACTGAGATCTTAGAATTGCATGAAGGTCAGTTCCCTACTGGTAGTAACAACTATTTCTTTGACGCTTCTAAATTAGAAACTGGTGTTTACTTCATCGTTTGGGAAACTGAACAAAATCATTACACCCAAAAGATTACGATTAAATAGGCTGTTTCAGTATTAAGTAAAATACTTGATTGTCAAATAGTTACAACAAGATTCAAAAAAGAAATTTACTTCGTTGAGCCCTTCGGGGTTGTCTGACGTTCCCAAATTGGTCATAGCTTTGAAAATTACGGAGTAATTTGAATTGAGCTATTTGTTAATTCTTGAGAATTAACAAGTGACCAATTATAAAATAAGGGAGTCCTAGATCTTTTGGTTACCTTTTGCAGCAATGGCAAAAGGTGAGAGAAGAAACATCTATAATACTGAACCTCCCTATTTAGGTAAGCGAATTTCATAAGTCTTCTTATACTTATTCGTCAGCTTTTTACTTCTAATCCAAGGATTATAAATTTTGAGTTCTCTGTAAGTAGCTCCATGTTTTTTAGCAAAATCTACCCAACTTGTCACACTTGTTGTTACAGGAACAGTTTTATATTCAATAGGAGTATATAGATCATCTTCATCAATTGCAAAACCATATTTTGCAGGATTAGCCATAACCTCTTTCACTGCAATAATTCTAGGAATATAGCGCGTAGTTTCTTTATTGAGATACAAATCGTAATAGCTCTCTACACCTTGTTCACCAGTACGTTGTCGAGTTCTCCCACCACCCATATTATAAGAAGCCGCAGCCAATGTCCAAGTTCCAAAATCTTTTTTTGCTTTGAGCAAAAACTTACAAGCAGCTTCTGTTGCCTTTTCTACATGACACCGTTCGTCTACCTCGCTATTTACCTCTAGACCATAACCCTGTGCTGTAGAGGCTAAAAACTGCCACATGCCTTTTGCCTTTGCAGGTGAGCTAATATCTACATACAAATCACTTTCTGCTACAGCCAAATACTTGAAATCATCAGGCACACCATTCTTTTTTAGAATAGGTTCTATCACAGGGAAATAACGACCAGCTTTTTTTAGGTTATAAATAGTACTCGAGTGACGAAAACAGTTGGATAAGAGTTCTCTATCTATACGTTCTCGAATCTGAAAATCTCCTTTAGGTACAGCTTCTCCTGCAAAATTAAGATCATCAGGTAATTTGGGGGTTTTTACTTTTTGTACATAATTATCCAGTTCCATATTAGGAGCATTAGTACTAGATGTAGCCTTATCATTACCATCAGGATTAGTAGTATCGGAAGGAGAAGTTGAGGTTAATACGATTAGCGCTATGGTTACTCCAGCGCCAATACTTGCAAACAGGATTTTTTGTAAGATAGTCATAATAGAGTTCTTTTTTGATTCAGAATTTGAGGGAGCTTATCGGATATTATTTCTTTCTTGGTTTCTTGTATAATGGAACAGTTGAGCAAGGTTCACCATACATGATACTTTTAGCTAAAGGTTGCAAGAGTTTAGCTAGTTCTGTATAGGCAGAAGCTGGTACAGGATGATTACTACAACCTTTGATTACAATACGTTTATCTGCATATTGTGTCATGTCTAGTCCAGAAAGTGCTAGGTGATAATGGACAGTTAAGAAGGTGTTTTTATCTCCTTGTACAATCTGCTTGGCAAAGGGCGTGGCATAGATCGCTACTAACTGGAAGGCCCAAGTAGGTATAATCGCATCTGTAGAACAGAAGATACAGAGGTTTTTGTCTTGATATTGTGTCCAGTCGTGCTCTTTTAGGGCCGCTCTAAAATCTTTTTCTCGTAGGATCAGACCTCTGAATAGGTAATCTTTTAAGTCAAACTCTAAAATTGCTTCTTCTGGATAGTAGTTTTCTAGGTTCAATGTGATCAAAGCACTATTCGCTACTCTGTTAACCAAGGGTTTATCTCTCATGATATTTATATAGTTATAATGTTTTACGTAGAATACGTGAATTTTAACATGAGTACAATTCTAGTTTCGTTGAACCTTGAAGAGCTCAGCGAAGCTAAAAAGAGCTTTCACATTATAGTTTTAGTATAAATTTAGATACATGTTAAGTATACAAAAAAATATGAATCGAATATTTTAAATTTCCGTTAATATTTTAAATTAATTAAAAAAAATAGACTACAAATTGGACAATTAGCTACTAATCTATCACTGGTCATTTATCTACAGGTAAGGACGAATTATTTTTATCAATGTTAGAATAATAATAAATACTCCTGTGACCTGCAAGATTTTTCGGTATTGCTGTTTTACAAAAAAGGAAATAGCTAATGGAATAGAGCTAATCAAAATCACGGTGAGGGAATTGAACCACCACACTATATCGATAAATGGAACTCTGTAGGGAAGGAGTTGTGCAATTAGTTGTAACAATAATAAAATAGACATGCTGCTACCTACCAAGAATAAGGAAAACCCTTCTTTCCTAGGGATTAGATAGCGTCCTTTTTCACTCTCATTCAACGCCATTTCTAGTCGTTCAATCGCATTTTCATAGGTTTTTATATCTTTTTCACTTTTGACAGGATGATCTAGTGATTTATCAATGTGAAGAGGATAACCACAATTAGAACAATAATGGTCTTCTTCTTTGATGGGGTGTTTACAGCGTTTACAGTTCATAGTATTTCTGAAACTAAAATTAATAATGAAGTTATTTAAGTAAGTAGGTGGACATAATTATTTTGTGCATTCAACCCGAAGGGCTCAACAAAGCAAACGCTCTGTCAAATACTATCAACAAATTATATTACAGAGTGCTTAATAATTAGTTTTCCTACTATTCCTTGGTGGTTGGAGCTCGTCAGATTTTAAACTATTCTATCGTATTTATGCTCAACCTTAAGTCTATTAACTCGTTATTATCTTTTTTACATCCAAAAATAAAGATGTATTCTCAGAAATATTTAGTATTTTAACTATGAATTATAAACAAACCTAAGGTTTTTTAACTTTGCATTTATAATATATTGCACACTACAATCAGTAGAAAATCGTAATTAACTGAAAATTAATAGGTTAAATTTATTATTTTTGGCTTTAATAGCTTGATTATCAGTACTTTTGATTTTTAGTCCTTGTTGGGTAATAAAAATAGAAATTGTTATTCTACAAAAAAAGAAATATTGAAGTTGTTTAAGAATTAGATTTGATACAATGAAGATAATTTTTTGATAACATCATTAAGCACTATGTAATTTAAGTTTTTTAATATTTATTAACGGAGGGGTAGTTTCGCTGAGCTCTTTGGAATTGGATATTAATTAATTGTGACTAGCTGCTTACCTAACTATCTAGATTTAGCTGTTTTTAAACAACTTCATAAATAGATTACTACGTGGATACTACAACAAATTCAAATATAAAAACAGAAAAGGAGCTTCTGGAGCATAAATTATCATTGCAACAGTTGCAGATTAATCGTCTACTTGAGATTACGCAGGCGATCAATAATAATTTTTCCAAAACAGACCTTTTCAAGCTTTACCAGGATACTTTATCTTGGGAAATGCGTATAGAGACATTTGCATTATACACACGCATCACAGACGAGTGGGAGTGTGTGGCCTCTGCTGGTCTAGGAGAAACTTTGTTGGATATGGATATTACCAACTATTTTTCAAGGTTTACACGCTCTACCAAGGTTGCCGAACCTGATCATCCCTTATTGCGTGAATTTGAATTTGTAATTCCTGTCCATCACAAAACTTATCCAATTGCCTTTGCTTTTTTAGGAGAGGACCTGTTCTCTGGCAAGCGGGATGATATTTACGAAACTATCCGATTCATCTCAGCAATTACCAATGTGATTGCAGTAGCTATTGAAAATAAACGCTTGTTTAAGCGTCAGTTGGAACAAGAACGTCTGAATAGAGAACTAGAATTAGCTGTTCAGGTACAAAATATGTTGATCCCTAACAATACACGTCTCCCGAAGAATGAGGAATATGAGTTTTCTGGTATTTATCAACCACACAAAGGGGTAGGGGGAGATTATTATGACTTTTTGGAAGTAGGGGATCGGGAAATCTCTTTTTGTATTGCGGATATCTCGGGAAAAGGAATTGCTGCAGCTTTACTTATGTCTAATTTCCAAGCTAATTTGCAATCATTGGTACATCGTAAGTATTTGAGTGTTCGAAAGTTCACCAATCGTCTGAATACGTTGGTGTATAGAGCAACAGGTGGAGAAAAATTTATTACTTTTTTTATCGCTCGTTATCATCTGAAAAAGAAACGCCTACGTTACTTGAATGCAGGACATAATCCTCCACTGATGTATTCCAAAGGAAAAATTCACCGTTTAGATCAAGGGTGTACAATATTGGGGGCTTTCTCTAAGATTCCTAACGTAGAATTTGGAGAAATATATTTAGATGATGATGCTTTGTTTTTATTATATACAGATGGTCTAACTGATTTACAGAATGAGGAGGGCGAGTATTTTGATGAGTCACATTTAGAACGTTTTCTACAAGAGTATAATCATTTGGATGTGGGGACTTTAAATTCTACTCTGATGAGTGTGATACATAAGTTCAAAGGAGAAAATGACTTTCCTGATGATATTTCAGTATTAACAGGTCGAATTTTTAAGCCTAAAACTATAGAGGATAAGGAAGAAGTGGATATTGAAATAGCCTAGTGCCAAGCTGTTTGGGGTCAGTAAAATTCAAGTATATAGAATTTACTCATGTAGATACATGATTTTATATTAGAGAATTGTGGTTAGTTACTTACCGTAAATTTAATCTATATGTTTTTTAAAGTTATAATTATAGGGATTTTAGGCTATGCCTTGTATAAACTCTTTGCACAACCGACTATTGACGGACCTGCTTCCAAAAAAGAGCATGACACTTGGGAAATGATTCGCGATTTTCGCGAATTTAGAACGCAAAAGAGGCAACAGCGCAACAGGAAAGAACAAGAGTATACCGACTATGAAGAAATAGACTAGGGAGCTTATAAAGCACTTCGTGATTCAGTATTAAGCATGTTTCTTTTGCTCTGCCTTTGTACCTCTTGGTACAAGCTCTCGCAGCAATGGCAAAAGGTGAGAGAGAAAATATGCTTAATACTGAACCTCCCTATCTAAACACTAATAGACGTTGACTATCAAATTTGAGGAGCAAAGCAATCAATAAGGTAAATGAGAGTAAAGAGGAACCTCCATAACTAAAAAATGGCAATGGTATACCAATTACAGGAACAACTCCTATCGTCATACCTATGTTGACAAAAATATGAAAGAATAAAATACAAGCTACTCCATAAGCATAGTATTTTGCGAAAAGAGAGCGTTGACGTTCTGCAAGATGAATAATTCTCAAGAGTAAGAATAAAAAAAGCAAGAGAACAAAAGTCGTTCCCACAAAACCCCATTCTTCCCCTATAGTACAGAAGATGAAATCTGTAGATTGCTCAGGTACATAATCCAGCTTTGTACGTTCTCCATTCAGAAATCCTTTACCAATTAGCGCACCTGAACCAATAGCATACTTAGACTGGTCTACATTATATAGTGCTCCTAATGGATCACATTTTTCAGGACGCAACCAGACTAATATCCTTTCCTGTTGATAATCCTTAAGTACCTTATAGAATAGATAGTTAATAGATGAAATATACAAACCCGATATGACAATGCCTCCAAGTGTAGTTGCACTCAACTGCCAGTTCTTACGAAGATTAAAAAGCAGTAGACCTATTAGGAGTACACCATGACTCGCCATCATATACCAATAATTGAGTTCATTGAGGAAATTATAGGATAGAAAACCCACTGCAGCATAAGCCAAAAGTAAACGCCTATCTTTTTGACCCAAATGAATTAGAGCTGCGTTACCAATTAAAACCAGTAATAAAAATAGACCTTCGGTCGAATCAACCATAAGTGCTGCAATAGACAAAATAGCAAGTAAGCTGCCTAGTATATAGATCCATAAGTCCATACCTGCACGTAGAATGACTAATAGAAAAGCCACAAAAACAAAAGTAGAACCTGCATCTCCTTGTAGTAGAACTAAGCCCATTGGTAATAGGGCAATACTTAAGGCTTGTATCTTGGCCTTTATATTGGTAAATCTATTTTCAGGTAAACTTAGAAAAGAAGCCAACATCAGACAAGTCGCTACCTTAGCGATTTCAGAAGGCTGTAGCCGAAAACTGCCTATACTGAACCAAGAAGTTGCTCCATTGACAGGCTTGGTACCCAACACTGCAACCAAGAGTACTAGGGCAACTCCATAAAAAATAGGAGCAATAGCTCTATAAAATTTTATTTCAAGCAACTGAGAAGCAACTGTGAGTACAACCGCAGCACAGATGAACAAGAATTGTTTACCATAATTCTTACTCATATTAAAAAAACTGGGCAATTGATCCCCGCTATCAGTTTGGTATTCAGATGCAAAAATCATCCCCCAACCGATTAGGATTAGAGTAAATGTAATACCTGCTGTTAGCCAATCGAAACCACCAATTTCCGAATTTGATTTTTCTCTCATGTTTTACTACCTCTCAGAGTTATTGATTAGAATTATTTGGTTCAATACTTTCAAGCGCTTCTTCTTCTGTGGATGATGTTGAGGGAGAGGTTGTCTTTTTTATATTTACCAAGTCTGCCTCTAGCATTCGTTTCTCCAATGCCTGTCTTTGTTGTCCCTGGATTTCTCCCCTCAAGTATTTCTCTATAATTAGGCTAGAAATAGGAGCCGCATAGGTAGAACCATATCCACCATTCTCCACATAAACCGCTATGGCGATCTTGGGGTTTTCTTTTGGAGCAAAGGCAATAAAGGTAGAATGATCTTTACCATGTGGATTTTCTACAGTTCCCGTTTTTCCACAAACGGTAATCCCTGGAATCTTAGCACGCCGACCTGTTCCTGCAGTGACTACACTTTCCATACCGTCTATGACTGCATCAAAATGTACTGGTAGAACTTTTGTATAATTACGCTGCTTATATTTTTCTAGAATATTAGATTCTTCTCCCATAAACTCCTTGGCAAAATGAGGAATATAATAATAGCCTCTATTGGCTATGATTGCTGCTATATTAGCCATTTGTAAAGGTGTAACCTCTAGTTCTCCTTGTCCTATTCCTACAGAAACACCATGCGAAAACTTCCAGCGACCTTGTCCATAACGCTTGTTATAAAAATCAACACTAGGGATACTTCCTGCAGCTTCCCCAGGAATATCCACACCTAGTTTTTTTCCTAGTCCAAAAGCATTGAGATGTTCTGTAAGGCGTTGCAAGCCTTTCTCTGGATGATTAAATCCGTATAGATTAACCAATTCCTTGTAGACTTGGCAATAATAATTATTGCAAGATACTCGAATGGCATTTGCCACAGATGAAGTTGCCCCATGACCATGACATCCAATCCGTAGACTACCATAACGATAAGCACCTCCACAAGGAATACTTCGGTTGGGTGTAAGAACGCCCTCTTGCAAGGCAATAGCTGACATGATGGTCTTAAATATAGAACCAGGAGGATATTTGGCAGTTAAAGCCCTATTAAACAGAGGTTTGGATGGATCTTGGCTTAGCTCCAAAAAGGCATTTTGGCGATTGAGATCTACAGCAAGGATGCTTGGATCATAATATGGAGCACTGACCATACTTAGGATTTCACCTGTAGAAGGTTCTATGGCAACAACTGCACCCCGTTTATTTTGCATAAGTTCTTCTGCATAGGCTTGGAGCTCTATGTCTAGTGACGTAATTAAATCGTATCCTGAAGAGGCTGGGCTATCCTGATCCCCTTTTTTATAACGTCCTTTGATCCTATTAAACTTATCTTTTAATACATGCTTCTTTCCTCGTTCTCCACGCAGTTGGATTTCATAATTGGATTCTAAACCACTTTTTCCAATATAATCTCCACTTTTATACAGCTTATTTGATTTTCGAATATCTTTTTTGTTAACCTCACTAATATAGCCCAAAATATGTGCGCCTGAATGAACTAGATAGCCTCGTACGTTCTTACGAATGCTTTCGAATCCAGGAAACTTATATAGATGTTCTTCAAACTTAGCAAAACTATCTGCAGGAACCTTACTCATAAACTCAAAAGGTTTTCGCTTAGAGTAGCGATAAGTAGAAAAGTCCTTGTCCATGTTTGCTTCAAAGGTTGCTCGATCAATACCTAGAAGTCTACAGAATTCATTGGTATCTATATTATTCTTTTTGACAGTATTATAAGTCGCTTGCAAATCATAAATTGCTCGGTTATAGATTAGCAGCTCTCCATTGCGATCATATACTAAACCTCGGGAAGGGTAGAGGGTTAGGGCTTGTCGGTAACTGTGTTGTTTCTGATAGGATTCATCCCATACCTGCAATTGAAAGCATTTTCCTATTAACGCGACTATACCTAAAACCATAACTACTTGTATGATATATTGTCTAGGTTGGTAGATATCTTGTTGCATAGTTCTAGATTGGAAGGGCCAAATAATTAATTAGTAAACAGAGCTAAAACTAAGTGTTCTGTAAGATAAGTTGTTTGAATTGTATTGCAGACTCTCAAGCATAAATTACAGCATAATTTGAAATGAGCTATTCATTGAAGCTCGAGAATCTGTAAGTGACTAACAATAAAGGAAGTTCCAGATCTTTTACTCACTTTTTTAACAACTTCAATGGTAAAAGTAGTTTAAAAAATAAATTTAGACGTGCTCTTACTGTTTCTGCGGAAAAATAAATTGGTATAAAATTATAAATAATAAAGATAGTGAAAAAGTTAGCACTAGTCTCAAGAGCCAAGTAATTGAAAAACTTAATTCTTCCAAAGTAACCAAAGCAAATGTATGAATACCAATCATTATAGCACTGTATTGTACAAACCAACGAAGCCCCATACTATACCGTGTCAAGGTTTGTTGAATCTCATAACCCCGTCGAGGTTCTAACAAGGCACAAACCAAGGGACGTATGAATGCTACTAGGACTAAGCAGGCTGCGTGTAGGCCATCATTGTCATAAAACATATCAATAAATAGTCCGTAAATAAATGCTAATATTAGAATAGATGCCAAGGGGAGCTGCAAGGGCAATAGCATAATAAATATTGGATAAATATAAACATCAATTTGTCCAATATCTTCGCCCATACCTTTGAGTATAAAAAGCTGCAGAAATAAGATTAGCCAAAATCGAGCGATGTTGGCAAGTGTCAGTTTATTCATTTGCTACTGCCTCCTCTAATTTTTTTCGTTCGTCTCTCATTAAATCATTAATTACATAAACATACTGGAGATTACCAACATCGGCAAAAAGGTTGATATAGGCTGTGTGAAAATTACTACCTGATTCTATAAATGTTGAATCTACAGTACCAATCAAGATTCCCTCTGGAAACATGGTTGAAAAACCACTTGTAACTATGGTATCCCCTTTATTAATTTCTGCATGTTTAGGAACAGACTCCAAGACCATTTGATCTGTACGTTTTCCATCCCAAGTAAGTACTCCAAAATAATTATTACGTTTGATTTTTGCACTCACTCGAATCGCTCTGTTCAGGACAGACATTACTACAGAATAGTGTGGAGAGACCTTACGGGTAATTCCAACAATACCTTCACCTGTTCCGCTCACTACTCCTGAACTAGCAAGGAGTCCGTGTTTTTTTCCCCGATTAATCGTAATGAAATTATTTGGATTATTGGTGCTGTTATTAACAATCAATGCTGCAGTATATTTGAATTGTTGAGCATAGGTAGTGTCTTGTACCTTGATTGTTGTCACCAATTGCTTGTATTGTGCACCTGGCAAGCTCATTCGCAATCGAGCATTTTCTTCTGCAAGTTCTTTATTGGTCGATGCTAGACTCCAATAGCTATATACACGATTGGAATACTCAAAAAGTCCACCAACAACACCATTAGCTGAGCTTAGAAAGGCACTTTTTTCAGTAGTTGTATTACGAGTGAAATATAAGGAAAGTGCAATAACTTCTAAGATTAAAAAGATAAAAACTCCATTAAATCGGACAAGATATAAGAATAGTTTTTGCATAGCTTGAGATTATCCGAGTCGACCCTAAAACGGAGAGGAATTATAACAATAAGTAGACAACTTTATTGGATATAGAATACCTGTCTACAGGATACAGAGAAAGGCACAAGAGTAAGTTTATTGCTTCTCTTGTGCTTTTCTTTTTTGTTTAAAAAAGTGGGTATTGTGTGGATTACATGTTTTTCTGTGTAATCAAGAAGGAATACTTGGCAATATTCTTTAGTGCAATGCCAGTACCACGTACAACTGCACGTAAGGGATCTTCTGCAATGTGTACAGGAAGTTTTGTTTTTTGTGCAATACGCTTGTCTAAACCTCTCAATAATGCTCCTCCTCCTGTTAGATATAATCCAGTTTGGTAAATATCTGCAGCTAACTCTGGGGGTGTACTTTCTAACGCTTTTAGGATAGCTTCTTCTATCTTAGAAATAGATTTATCTAGACAATGACTGATCTCAGTATAAGCTACTTTAATTTGCTTAGGAATTCCTGTCATTAAGTCTCTACCATTTACAGGGAAATCTTCTGGTGGATTCTCCAACTCATGCAGTGCAGCACCTACGTGGATCTTGATTTGTTCTGCTGTACGCTCTCCAATCAGGATGTTATGTTGGCGACGCATATAATTCATAATATCAATTGTAAACTCGTCTCCTGCTGTACGGATAGACTGATCACAAACAATACCTGCCAAAGCAATTACAGCAATCTCTGTAGTTCCTCCCCCTATATCAATAATCATATTACCAATAGGTTCAGTTACATCTAGACCAATTCCTAGAGCAGCTGCCATTGGCTCATGAATCAAATAGGTTTCTCTAGAACCTACATGTTCTGCTGAATCAAATACAGCTCTTTTCTCCACCTCAGTAATCCCTGAAGGAATACAAATAACCATACGCATATTTGATAGAAACTTACGACGATTAGGTACCAAATCAATTAACCCCTGAATCATGCGCTCAGCTGCTTCAAAATCTGCAATAACACCATCTTTCAACGGACGAATCGTCTTAATCTTTTGGTGTGTTTTTTCATGCATCATCATTGCTGTTTTTCCTACGGCGATGACTTCATTATTATTTCGTTTTACAGCTACAATTGAAGGCTCATCAATAATAACCTCATCATTAAAAATGATCAGTGTATTGGCTGTACCTAAATCAATTGCAATTTCTTGGGTGAAGAAATTAAATAGATTTTTCATTATAATATATTGTGAATATTGATATTGTTAGAACTATTGTTTATGGATAAAGGATGCTAGATCCTTTGGAGGGGAATTATTGTATAATCTAATTGAATATGAATAATATGCCTCTTCGCAAATTTATCATTTTTATTCAAATCTTAATAAGAACTTGTCTAAAAAGTAGATAGGTGTTGATAAAACTTTTGATTTTGTTTATCTACTTACCTTCCAAATGAAATTAGGGAGCAAAAATATATATAGCAAAACCATTATAAAATATCATAATCTGAAAATTTAATGGCGAAGCTAATCCTTCGTTCAAAAGATGACATTTTATATGATTTTAGCTATAGTTTGATGAAGCATCAATAAAAAAAAATAACCCAAACTTATTTGGGTTATTTTTTTGGCTTAGACAAGCTAGAAGCTAGAAGTTTATTGCGAAGAGCTAAATGCTAATTTCTTACCACATAAAAAATACTTAAAGACCTTCGCACATAAATCTATTCTTCTCCACGGATAAACTTACGCATAGCGTTGAGTCCAGTAGGTGAAGAAATATTAACAAAATAAGTACCTGGCAAGAGTGCTTGTACTTCCTCCAATGTCAAGACCATATTGGGTTGAATTGTAATATCCTTACGGATTAATACTCTACCCAAAACATCCATTACCTGTATAGTCACATCAGTATCTTCAGTGATCCAGTCATTAAAGTTGATATTCAGACGATCATAAGTAGGAACAGGATAAACAGAAAGACTTCCCTTGGTTTCGTAACCTTCTACAGCACGAATGACAGAATAAGAAACGGTTCCATCAAAATCAATTTGCTTCAAGCGATAATAACTAATTCCAGCATGAGGATTGGGATCTAAAAGATCATAATAGAACATCTCTGTAATACTTCCTTGACCATCTACCCAAGCAATCTTCTTAAACTCAGTTTCTGTGTCTAACATACGTTCTACCTCAAAGCCCATATTATTAGTCTCGGATGCAGTCACCCAATCCAATTGAACCAATTCTCTGTTTTGGCGAACCGCTTCAAAGGTCACCAATTCAACAGGTAAGTCCACCGTTGGATCACGAACGACAAAAGGTGAAAAAGTAGTAAACCCTGTTCGAGTTTGTGTCCAAGTATTGGTACCCACATTGGTAGCAGGTCCGTAGACAGGCGGATTATCCCAAAGTGTTCCACTTGTATGGCGAGCGATTCCACAATTGTTACGATCAAAGGCCAATTCCTCAGGGATTTGCCACTGCAGGGTCATATCTACATTAGAACCACCAGTAACTACTTCGTCAATCATCCATGTTCGTCCCACGACACCCGTATTTTTGACAGCTCCAGTTGTTCCCTCATTTAATACTTGATTAAAAACGCGCACTTGAAAGTTATCTGTAGTTCCACTATTATTCAGTGTTGCAGGATTGTAAGAAGCATTTCCAACAGGAAAAACGACATCAGTTGTAGAGACTTCCTGTTGTAAGATTCCAGTATTGTTGGTGATAATGAAATTATTCGCATCATAATTGACAATATCGCCACCCGGACTAATTACCAGGTTATTATTACCGAGTTCAATACTTCCATTATTCATCAAATCTACACGTGTACTGACGGTAACATTATCGCCTAAAATCAGACGATTATTATTATCTACACGCAAACGAGGCACGGTTAGAGCAGAGACACTCGATAGATTTTGATTAGCGCCTCCTTCAAACCACATCCAACCTCCACCAGTATAGTTTGTTGTCGTACCTGTTTGGCTCCAGTTCAGATCTAGATAGATATTACCTTCATTCACGATCCGTCCATTAGCCTGGTTTGTCACTCCTCCACCCTCAATTTTTAGATCAGTGGAATTGCTTACCTTCATGATTGCCCCATTGTTGACCAAACCACCCTGGGCATAGATGCAGCAGGGGAGAAGCGCCAATAGGCTTATTGTATTTAATAGTCTTTTCATCAGCATTATTTATTTAGTTTTTCTAATAATGCTTTAATCTCTTTCAATTCTTGTTCAGTTTGAGCTTGTTTAGCTTTCAACTCTTCAATTTGAGTTTGTTGTTCTTTTACGGCATTAATAAGCATATAGTTCAAGGCAGAAGGATCATATGAGAAAATAT
>JAKVCT010000419.1 GCA_022448995.1 Saprospiraceae bacterium | reverse complement strand
TTACAAAACTAAACTTTTGTGTTCATTTATACAAAGACTTTTATATAAATTAACGTATTTGTATATGAATTATGATTTTTTTTGTTGGTTGGATGTACGCAAATATACAAAAAAATCGCATTAAATTAAATGAATATTCAACTTATATTTTGTTAAATATTAGAGGTTGTTACAGACATTTGCGAAAATGCAAACAACAACAAATTACGGTTTTGAGCGATTAAAACAATTAGGACTGCTCAATCATCCAAACTTTAGTTCCTGTGCTCAGACAGGTAGAATTTTTATCTCTTATTCACAACTTAATGGTTTGCCATTATCGTATGAAGCACCCGAAGATAATCGGAGGACTTTAGCCATTGAGCAACAGCAATTCAAGCCATTCAAGGTTTTTAGAAATCCGCCTGAGTGGATCAAATTGTATAACTTACCAAAGTACAGTAGCCCCCAAAAAGGTGGCACACCTCCATTTTTTACACCCGAAATTTTACAGGCATTTAACCGCAAAAAGCTTGACGTTCTGATATTCACAGAAGGCGAAATTAAAGCAGCTATTGCAGCTAGGGAAACAGGCATACCAACAGTAGGATTTAAGGGAATTGCTTGTTATAGGCTTTGTTTTAGGCTTAAAGAATTGCTATCCGAAACGCTGCCAAAATCCCTTGTTATCAATTATGATAGTGATTCATTAGACCGCAAGAGCAAAAAACGATTAGCTCAATTCCATAGAAGCTGCATCCAATTCATTGCAGAAATTAGAAGGTTCTACAAGTCCATAGGAGAAGAGCCACCGACCATGTACATTAACTGCCAAAATCCCGAGCAACAGTACAAGGGGCTGGATGACTTGCTGCTCAATGTAAAACATTCAGATATCGAATATGGTAACTTTGAAAACTCTAGCAACTTCCTATTCTCAAGAGTAGATCAAGAGAATCCTATTAAAACAGTAAACGAGTTTTTTAAGCACAGATCAAGAAAGCAGGAAGCTTTGTTCAATGCACACAAGGTATTAAGAGCGAAATATAAAAACGAACAAGGCAACAGGAATTATTTAAGTGACATACTAGAAATAAATAATTTCCCATTAAAAGACTTTTTTGGAAAATGTTTCCATGTACCTACAGGCTTTGGAAAGTCTACAACTACACTGCAAGCAGCCATCAAGACAAAAGAGAAGATTGTTTTTGTATTACCAACAAGGTCTTTAGTTGATCAGCTTTACAGAAAAGCAAAAAGAATGGGATTAGATGCAGCCAAGTTTTATGGATCAGCTGCAACAGGAAGTAAGCAAAAACTATTTGAACGTTTGACCGCTAATGATGCACCAACAGCAATTTTTACCACGTATAAAAGCTTTAAGGGACTTTATGAAACATTGACATCTGTAGATATAAATCTACCTAGTACATACAATTTAATACAAGACGAAATCCATAATAATACAACGTCTGCAAGTGCTAGTTTTCAACTAGAAGAACTAAATGATATTTTGGACTTATCACATAGATTTAAAACCTTCACTGGATTAACCGCTAGTCCATTACCTGTGATTCATCCCATACTTCAAGCAATGGAAATTATAAAAGTCAAAGTATCTGGCTTACCTAAACCAAAATGTCAAATAGTGACAGCTAAGAACCTAAAAGCAGCAGGAGCGGAAGCGATCAAAAGAGCAATTAAACAAGGTTCTATTCCTGTAGTTCTCTTGAATAATAAAAGCTTAGGTTTGGAAGTATTACTCAATGAACTAGGCAAATATGCGAACGATTTAATTTTGCTAAATGCTGACACCAAAAACGAGCAGGAGCAACAAGAGTTAATCAACACAGGTTTACTCAATGGTAAGAAAGGCATCATAGCAACTACAGTTTTAAAAGAAGGTATATCACTTTTAGATAAAGCAAATTATCAATTTATTCAGATAGGCATTTTTCATAATTCTATCAGTTATCAATTCTCCCAACGTGCGAGACTTGCGACACAAAGCCAATTAACAATCATTGTTAGTGATAAGATCTTGAAGGGGAAAAAACGCTTTTTAGATGTTGAACGCACATTATCTGATCTATCAATGCAAGCACAACAAATTTGTGATATACAACCAATTTACGGTGCAGCCCTTGACATTAGAGATACGATACAAAATACACATATACGCAAAGTAGGAAGCGATTTTAATCCTGTTTTCATTCCTAACTATCTAGGCATTCAGCACCACGTCTTTTGCATGGAGACTAGCTGCCAATATTCGAGCCTAAACAGTTTAAGAATAGCATTGAGCAAATATTTTAAGGTATTGGAGCAAGAACCAAAACTGAACATAGATACATCAGCAGAAACAAAAGCTCTGGCCAAAGCTAATCGAGCAACTAAAAAAGCAATAGAGGAACAGCAATTCAATGAAGCTATCAAGCTTTTGACGGATGCAGAACATCCACGTAAATTGGCGCAACAGGCACAATGTGATAATATATTTTTTAAACGCTACTTAGATATATTAGAGTTGCAAAATAACCCCGACAAGGCATTAAAAATATTTATTTGGACTAGTGGTAAGAAAAAGCTATTCAAGCTCGCTATTGCAAGACTAAAGGCTAAGAAAGCAAAGTTTAATGATATAGGCATTTTGGGAAACGCTCCTGTATCCATCAAGCGGAAATTCCGAGCAGGTAAGCTCTACACTAAAGATGATTTAAAAAATAAGGTCTTGGATGCTTTGAGTAAGGATAGTACAATCAACTTAGCACCATTCATACACGCCAAACGTTTAAATAGTGTATTGAGGTTAGTTAGGTTATTTTATGATGTTGAACGAGCAGGTTTTGAGAATAAAAAGTATGCTATAATGCAGCTACCTAACTTCTTTTAACTGATACTAGCATATACGTTGTTTTGGAATTGATTATAGAGAATAAACCTAAAAATAACGTATATGCTACCTAGTTTTAATAACACGTTTTAAACATGAATATATGCCATTCAAGAAAAACAATAAATACGGCAAAGGTCGCCCGAAAGGTAGCCCCAACAAGAATACAGAAGCATTCAGAAGCAAAGTAGAACAATTACTCAATAAGCTAGATGATAGCCTGGATGATGACTTGCAGCAGCTTACACCAATCGAGCGTGTTAAAATGTACATTCAGCTTTTAGAGTATGTTACACCAAAATTGAAGCGTATTGAGCAGGAGCCAAAGCAAGAGCCGATGCAAGAACTAAAGTTTGTTGTTATTAATTCCCGTGAGGAACTGCAAGAAAGGTAGTGTATCAGATTCCGCCATTAATGGCGTGATCTCCCTATAATATCAGATTGTGGCATTAATGCCACGATCCCCCTAAGCATTTTGCCTAATATAATGTAAATGCCTATTTTGGTGCTTTGTCCAACTAATGTCCAACCTTTGTCCAAGTATGTCCAAGTATCTTACAATAGCCGAAACA
>JAKVCT010000418.1 GCA_022448995.1 Saprospiraceae bacterium | reverse complement strand
AGCAGACGGGAATAGTTTTTGGCTGCCATTCTTACCCTTTTTCTATCCATGCTATTGGAAGCAATTGATTAGCCCTATGAGTGATGGTAAAATCATGAAAGATATCGCTTTGCTATTTTATAGAGGGCAAAGAAATATTCCTACTATCAATGCAGATAATCAAGAAACAAACTCCTACCCATTGGCTACTCCATTAAATTATGATTGGTATGGAAATAAAATTGGCAATTATGCTCTCGTATGGACTGGCACTTATGGTCTATATGAAACGTGGTGGAAAGAGTGGCATGAAGCTATGCAAAGAATGCGTCCAGTAACTTATCAAACAAGATTAAAAGCGAAAGATATTTCCAATATTGATCTATCTAAAAAAGTTAGAATAGATAAACATCTTTATTTTATTAAGCGAATTAGGATCACCTTAACAACTGACGAAATTAAAGATGCGATTATTGAGTACATGCAAGTTAAATAATATTACAAAAATATATTATATTTATGCCAGAATAGGGAAGGCAAATTCATGCTATGAAGGTCATAGAATTGGCAGTAACGCCTCTAGTTCAATCTATTTTACTATCCCGCTATACCGAATACCCCATAAAAGTAAATCGTTCTGATGCGCTTTATTATTACCTACAAGGAGATTTAATAAGAGCGAATGAAACTAAATTCCGAAAGCTTGGCAAAGAACTAAGTAAGCGAGTTAAGGTTAAAGTTTCAGATAATTTGTTCAATCGATTACAATTTAGGGAAAGATGGGTAACTGTTGGATATTATCTACACAAGATTTATCAGCAGGAAATGTTGATTTTCATGAAAGCTCAACATATAGCAGGAGTACCTGCACAAACATCCCTAAAAGAATATTTTAAAATTAACCAAGTAACAGAAGACGACTATGCACTAGATAGTGCATATACAGTCTGGAAAAGAAAAAAAAGGTTTTTAGATCAAAAAATACACGTTTGTAAAGATAAACTTGACCTACACAAATGGCTAAAAAACGAAAAGCCTTTACCAATAGATGCAAGAGAAATATTAAGAGCTGCGAATCAATACTATGAATGTGGAATGGTAAACTTAATTGCAAAACATATAAGGATAGAAAAACATGGACAACAATTTACATATCACTATGATTACGAGATAGGAATTAGGTTTCGGAAAGCTAGAAAAGTATTAGCCTATTTATTACATATAGATGCTAACCTATCAGGGGTTGATATATCCAAATTCATAAATCAAGTCCCAAGAACAATACAAGGATACATCCAAACTATTCGAGTCCATTATGATCATTATACAGATATTCAAGAAGATGTATCTAATATAAGGTCATTATATGGTCGCTGATGTTCTAACTTATGATTATCCCATACGCTTACATTTGTATGCATATGGGATACGATTTTTGTGAAATATCATCTATTGATAAACTTTGCAGTTTATCTTCTCCATCTCCCTTTAACATAGCAGGGATCAATGAAGCAATTCTATTTCCTGAGCAATACATCTTATCTACACCTTCCTACAATTTTGTTTTTGATCAAAACAAGGCAGCTCAATTATCAGGCAGCATTGTATTAAAGCAAGGAGCGGAAGGCTACCGTTTTAGATTCACAACCGAAACTGGAAGCTTTAACGAGAAGATGCAAGAAAATGGAGATGGTGTTTTTTATGATCAGCTTTTCAGTATTAATATCCCAAAGGATCGGCCAGAAATCACCTGGTTAAAATATCGTATGTCTAGAAGTAGATATACTGCTCTCATAAGAGATGCTAATGGCCATACTAAGATCATTAGAAATTTAAGAGTAAAGTTTGACATGGATAGTGGTAAGTCGAATACAGACTATAATGGCCACACCATGTATGCTAGAAAAGCAGCAACCATCCCAGCCTTGCATTGGAATCTATCTTCTACGCTTGCCTTAGAATCTTTATTTAGCGAAAGCTTAATCTCCTTTGATAATCATTATATCAAGTTTGATAACGGCTGGCAACCGACACAAAAGATAGAATTACCAAATACACCTATAAGTATTGAAGGTATTTATGCCGTGTACAACAATACTATGGTGCTCCAACCAGGTACGGACTTCACCTTAAATGGCAAGACGATTACCTTATCTTTTGATGATGAGCCATTGGCTACGAATAGTGCAGGAGAATTTACTTTCTTCTATGCATGTAATAGAATTGGTCAAGGGATATCTACATTCCATCAAGAAACGATTCAAAAAACAACGACTTATACTTCTGGGGAAACCATTACGCTTAGTAATATCCCAGCAGATATTGATCATATTAATATTCGATTAAACCAATCTGTAACCTTACGACCAGGCGTTGACTTTAGTTTGTCAGGTAACACTATCACTTTAAACTTTGGAGACACCCCAACAGTATCTTCTCCTGATACTTTTCATATTCTATATATAGAAACAGGCACGGACGATGTTGGCGGTTGGAAATATTATAGTCACAACTCCACATCTGGATTGGTGGCTAACAATACCGTGTCACTCCCCCATACCCCAGTGGCAAATTCTCTTTTAGTTAGATATGATGGTGCACTCCAATTGATACCAGGTACAGATTTTAATTTAATTAACAACAATGAAGTTCAATTACTATTTGATACTGATGCTAATAGTAAGCTTGAGTTTTGGTACGCTTACTAATACCTTTGGGCAAGGCCGTCCAGTCGTCAAGCTTAGAAACTTAGAACGTGCCCCTGGCACGAGTTATAGAATTGTCCCTAATGCGGATGGTGTAGCAGAGTGGATGATAGATCCTTCGGGAAATGTAGTCGTAAATCTAACTGCCATTACTTATGTGCCTACTACAACAGGCAATGCCTTAAATAATAATGAAGTAGTAACAGACCCCAATGGAGACATTTGGATCATAGACAGTACAGGAGATGCTATAAAAATAGGTAGCACATCAACCTTTTCAGGATCGTGGAACAACCTAACAGATGCACCTGCAGGCTTTAGTGATGGTGTAGATAATACCACCGATGCAGATAGTGATGCCACCAACGAAATTCAAAATTCCAACGAAGTAACTTTAAGTACAAACTTGGTTATCAATGGGGGCATAGTAAGCACTGTACAGGAAGCTTTAGAAGCAATAGCTGCATTAAGAGAAAAGCAAACATTA
>JAKVCT010000417.1 GCA_022448995.1 Saprospiraceae bacterium | reverse complement strand
CAACTAATTTATCAACGCCTTTTTTAACTACTTCATAAGTAGTATCATAAACATTGGAAACTAAATCATCTCTCTGCGAGTCTTGAGTTATGAATGTTCTAAGCTTAGCATCTTTAATGACTAATTTCTCCACTCTTGGTCGAATAGCTAAAAGATCAGCCAACTCTTGATCAGACAGGTTATTTCCCTTTATCTTATTGAGCTTATATTTATTCAACTCGTCTTGCATTCCTTCCATCATACCAATAAAACATGTTTCAGCCGTATTTGGGATGTAAGAGAACACCGTATTTTCTAGGTCATTGTCTATTTCCTTCATAATCTGAGGAATTAGATACTTTCCTAAATTCTTTCTTTCTCTATAGATATCTGGATCTGAGCTTCTCGAAAAGTATATTCTCTCGAATGAGCAACTTTTCTTTTCCAGTTGATCAATAAATGGTACTTCTCTATAACTACCATCTTTTTCTATTATTAAAGCATGACCAGGTGTAACCTCTTTGATTTGATCGTAATCAATATTAAATGCTGTTTTGATCGCTGGTTTCTCAGAGGCTACAACAACTACTTCATCATCCGCATAGTAGTAAGCAGGTCTAACTCCAGCCGGATCTCTAGCTACGAATGAAGCTCCATAACCGGTTAATCCCGCCATGGCATACCCACCATCAAAATCTTTGCAAGCACGTCTAAGCACTCTTTGTAAGTCTAATTCATCTTGAATTAAACCTGATATTTCTCTGTTAGTATAGTTATCTTTGTGTTTGTAGAAAATGTTTTGATTTTCTTCATCTAAGAAGTGACCAATTTTTTCCAAAACAGTAACTGTATCCGCTTTCTCTTTTGGGTGCTGACCAAGCTGAACTAACTTATCAAAAAGCTCATCATTATTGGTCATATTAAAATTTCCAGCAACTACTAGACTTCTACTTCTCCAATTGTTTTGTCTTAAAAATGGGTGACAACTCTCAATACTATTCTTACCATGTGTACCGTATCTCAAGTGCCCTAACATTACCTCTCCAGTAAACGCCACGTTATCTTGTAACCATCTAGCATTAAGGTAATTTTCCTTGTTTTTCTTAAGTCCTTTTGCGAACTTCTTATTAATCTTCTTAAAGATATCAGCAATCGGTTGATTATCTATAGAGCGATATCTACTAATATACCTTACACCCTCAGGAACGTCCAATTTGATTGTAGCGATACCCGCACCATCTTGTCCCCTATTGTGTTGCTTCTCCATTAGCAAGTACATTTTGTTCAATCCATATAATGGTGACTTGTACTTGTCTAAATAATGCTGGTAAGGTTTTCTTAATCTAACAAGTGCAATACCGCACTCATGTTTAATTGGGTCGCTCATCTAATTTTATTTAAAAAGCATTAATATGTAATCCACTGCAAAGAACATATAAATAGTCCCAAAAGAGAAGACAACAACTATTATTTTACTTACTAACGTAATACCTCCAAAGGAAGATTCATTTACCTTGAAGAACATCCGATACGGAAATTTCAAGTAATAAAATAATGCTACAACAGTATTCATTATAGCGTAGAAAAACAAGATTTTAAGTATACTACTCGAACCAAATAAAGTAGAATTCCAAAAGTTAATGAACACCACTAGTTTCCCTGAAAAACCTACAACTGGTGGAATTCCAATTAGGGATAAAATCATAACACCAATACCAAATCCCAGTAATACGTTCTTTTTCCCAACACCATCTAAACCAGACAGCTTATTTATATTCATTAATTCACACATTTGGCATAAACCAATTATTGCAATAACATATGTAATCCAATAGAATAACAATGTCGACGCCGACATTTCGTCACCAATTAATAACGGCATAAGGATATAAGCTACATTAGCTATAGATGCATAAGCAATTATTCCTTTTATACTATTTTGAGATAAAGCGGTAAGGTTTCCGATCGTAAGTGTAATAATAGCTAAGACAGCAATCAGCTCTGCTATTGAAACACCTCCTAATATCAACCAATTGAAATCATTTACCCATGAATATAAAAACACCGTAACTGCAATTTTTGGAACTGTACTAAAGAAAGCGATCAAGTCGTAGCTAATACTTTTATAAACTTCTGGTAACCAGAAATGAAATGGAAATACTCCTATCTTAAACAAAGTACCTGCTAGAAATAATAATATTGGAAGAGCAAGAACAACGTTTTGAACATCTAAACTTTTAAGAGAAACAAAAATATCTAAAGTACCGCTTAACCCATACAGGATAGAAATACCAAATAGCATCATAGCGGAAGTAAGAGCCCCAAAAATCAAATATTTTATAGCTGCCTCTTTTTCTCTTTCAACTCCAAAATAAACTAAAGCATAAGAGCATAATGAAACCATTTCTAAAGCAACGTAGAACATGACATAGTTTGTTGAAACCATCAAAAGGAGAGCTCCAATTTCAACACCAAACAGTAGAGCAAAGTACTCAAATTTGTCAGGTATGTTCTTTCCTGTCAAGTGAATCAGTCCAACTAATAATGATGAAACAATCACTAAGTTCATACCTCCCTGTGCAAAAGGAGTCACCTTTACCATTTCAAAAAAAGCAGACCCCAGATTTGAATATAAAATGGCAATTAATGCAACTAAGTTAGATACAAAATAAACCCACTTTGCTATTCCATTGACTCTAAAAAGTTCAAATACAAGAGCACAAACAAGACCAATACTTAGTACCCAAACAGGTAGAAGAGTCGATAAACTCTGTTGTAATATCTCAGAATAATTATCCAACATAGCTACTCATCAACTCTATAAAAGAGTTTACCATTGGAGAAATAATATCTAATAGCCTAGATGGGAATATCCCGAAGTATAAGGTTAACACAGCTAAAGGGATAATCATAGTATATTCTCTTAATGTTAAATCTTTGAGTTTTTCAGCGTACTCCTCTTTTTTAATCCAAAAAGAACCAAAGAACATTCGTTGCATTGTCCAAAGGAAGTACCCTGCACTCAGAATTAAACCAAATAAGGAAATAACCACCAGATATCTTGGTACTAAATCATTGACGACACCAGATTTAAATGCTCCTATAAATACAAATACTTCTGCAATAAAGGCAGAGAAACCAGGCAGTCCTAATGAAGCCATAAATGCTAATAAGGTAGCTGCTGTGTACATTGGCATTTTACCAGCTATTCCTCTGTAACTACTAATTAAGCGATCTTGAGTCCTATCATAAATAACTCCAACTAATATAAACAGTAACGCTGAAAGAATACCATGACTAAACATTTGATAGATAGCACCTGAAACTCCTTCTATTGTTCCAGAAGCCAAACCTAACAATACAAACCCCATATGGGATACAGATGAAAAAGCAATCATTCTCTTAAAGTCTAATGTCGCTAATGCATTGTATGCTCCATAGATAATTGAAATCACACCAAGCAATGCAACTAGGTAGCTATACTCCAACGCAGTATC
>JAKVCT010000416.1 GCA_022448995.1 Saprospiraceae bacterium | reverse complement strand
GTTAAAAAGCCTCGTGATAGCGGTGCTATCCCTACGTTTTTCGCCTCGTTCAGCATCAAAAAATCTTGTGAATTATTGTAAAATTAATTATGTCCACCTACTTATTAGCAATATCTATTTTGTCTGTATTTCATTTCAAACAATTCAGCATACAACAAGACCAGTGTGCCATGAAGATAGGCACAGATGGTGTTCTCTTAGGGACTTGGGCTGCACTGGCCAAGTCCCTTAAAATATTAGATATAGGCACAGGTACTGGATTACTGGCACTCATAGCTGCACAACGCAACCCCTCTGCTCAAATCCATGCTATTGAGATTGAGCCTTTAGCTGCTAAACAAGCTCAAGAAAATATATCTCGTTCTAAATGGAAAAATCGTATTCAAGTCTATCACAGTAGTCTCCAAACTTGGTCTACAAATCCTTTGACTACTTATGACACCATCATATCTAATCCTCCTTTCTTCTCCAAAAAGGCAAATCTTTTAGCCAAAGGTAAGGCTAGACAAATTGCTCGGTCAACACAGACGCTTCCTCCAGAAGAATTATTACAATCCGTTGCCCAATTATTAGAACCTCAGGGACATTTTTTTGTTATTCTGCCTGTAACTGAAGCTAAAAAGTTTATACATTTGGCCAAAGACTGGGAATTGTATGCTAAAGAAATAGTCCATGTGTTTCCCAAGCCTAACAAAATGGCTAATCGTATGCTGATTAATTTTACAAAACAATTGGAAGAGGTTGAAGAATCCTCTATTACCATTCGTAGCAATCAAGCTCAGCCACATAATTACACTGAACAGTACATTGAATATGTTCGGGACTTTTACACCATTTATTAAGCATCTACAATTCATTGTGCAGACAGTGAATTGATATCAAAGAAAAATCTAATGATCACAATCATATCAGGTACCAATCGAAAAGATAGTCGCACTAGAATCTTAGCAGAATTTGTACATTCTGTTTGCCAAACAAAAGCCTGGGAATCTCAAATTTTATATTTGGATGAAGTTCCCTTATCTGCTCTAGATAACCCAAGTTATTCTACCGAGGGACAACATGATTTATTAGGCGAAATACAAGATAAATATTTAGTCAACACTAAAAAATGGTATATTATCAGTCCTGAATATAATGGTAGTTATGCAGGTTTTTTTAAGTTCTTTTTGGATGCTTGCTCTATACGTTCCTATAAAGAAACCTTCAAAGGAGGAAAAAAAGCAGCCTTATTGGGAGTTGCCTCTGGTCGGTCAGGAAACCTAAGAGGAATGGAACATCTTACAGGTGCATTAAATTACTTGGGTATAAATGTAATGCCTAATCACCAACCTATTTCTTCTATTGACAGCTTAGTCAATAAAACAGAAATAATAGATGAGGAAACTAAAAAAACAATAAAGGATCATATTATATCATTCTTACACTTTTAGGTCTAATTGGCACGCCGACGGAATAAAATACCTATTGACTTTCTAGCTGGACTTGCTGCATTCATCTTAGTGTGGGGGGCACTTTGCTATTGGCTAGGCTTATATCTGATTGTTTACATTGTTCTGTATACTGCCACCCTAGTATTTATTGCACAGACCGAGAATTTTGTACGAGCACGTTGGTTACGTACTCGTATTGCAACCCTCTTTCACCTAAGCATCTTTGTATGTGTCTTAGTTTCCAACTACTGGATAAGTACTATTGTTCTAGTCTCACTGGTCGGAATATCTTTCATATTACATACTTTAGTTCGTGTCAATTTGAGGACATATGCTTTTTTCTTGGGCAAAGATTGGTTCAAATCTTCACATTGGATCAAGAAATCAAAGGATCATATTGCCTGGAAACGGATTATTCCCCTGCTGCTCAAAAAAAACTATTATTATTCTTTATCTGAAATTCTCAGAGAATATATCAAGACAATTGATAAAGATATTCGCTTGCACCTACGAGATGCTATCTTTGAAATGTGGGATCAATGCTATAAAGAAAAATTTATTATTAGGATCTTAGACTTAGAGGATAAACGAAGTTTGTCTTTTACACACTTATTGCATTTAATTTGTAATTTTGAGCTGATGCTTTGGTGGCTAAAACTCCAAGAAAAACGTCCTAAACACCAGGAAATCTTACATCAGTTTTTCTTGCGGTTCAATAATGAGTTGACCAAATACTTACAAGCACCTTATCGTTTAAATTTTCCTACAGTAAAAGACCAGGAATTGAGTAAACAGATTGATTTATTTATCAATAATTTTCCACAACAGTCCGAAGAACTTCAGGAGCAAATTCACTATGCTTATAGTATGTTGTATGTGGTAAATGGCATTGCCAAAAACTTTTAATATTACTCTTATGAAACTCAAAAAGGAAACCTATCCTAATCCATGGAAAACACTATCTAAATCTGTAGAGTATAATAATCCTTGGATCAAAGTAACAGAACATCAGGTGATTAATCCTGCTGGTAGTGATGGAATATATGGAGTAGTGCATTTTAAAAGCCAAGCTATTGGGATTGTTCCCTTGGATGAGAATTATAATACCTATTTGGTTGGTCAATATCGTTATGCTTTGGATGAATATAGCTGGGAAATTCCTGAAGGTGGCTCGCCACTTGGCGAATCTAGTTTGGCTACAGCCAAACGCGAACTAGAGGAAGAAACAGGCTTGCTAGCCGATGAATGGATCGAAATTCTAAAGATGCATACTTCTAATTCTGTAACTGATGAAGTAGGTTATGCCTTTGTTGCTCGCCAACTGCATCAAGGTGTTGCACAGCCTGAAGATACGGAGGATCTGAAGGTTTGGAAATTACCGTTTCAGCAGGCTTTTGAGATGGCAATGAATAGTGAGATTACAGATTCGCTTTCTGTGATTAGTTTGTTTAAGGTGAAACTATTGATTGATCAAGGGAAATTGTAACATCAAAATTTCAAGCCCAAAAATCTCGATTTCTACCATTCCCAAACAAGACATGATGTTAAAATACCTATTAATTCCCCTGTTTTTATTTACAGGCACATTATTACTTGCTCAAATAAAATCAGAAGAAATACATATAGATGCTTTTGCTTTTAAGTATATGCCTATTCATATCAGAAGCAGTAATTCAGTGGAAATACTTGACAGTAATAGTGTAATCATTAATAAAACCGATAATTTAATTAGGATCAACCCTCTACCTAATTCTCGAAAATCAAATCTTCTGTTCAAAACTAAAGATAGTACAAAGATCAAATTGAATCTTAGAACTAAAATGCCTCCTATTGAGCTCACATTACATAACTCTGGAAAAATCATTGAAAGAGAAGAAGTATTTAGTAAAAATGATTTAACAAAACTTAGTTTTTTGCAATGTAGAGTAATAAATTTTGATTTAGAACTAAGGGGAAAAATACTAGATTTTTCAATAACTACCTATGACAATGATAATAAATTAAAATCTATAAAGTCCAATGGAAATAGCTTTAGCCAAGAACAGCTAAATTTTT
>JAKVCT010000415.1 GCA_022448995.1 Saprospiraceae bacterium | reverse complement strand
GCGCCGATGGTACTGACAATAGTTGGGAGAGTAGGTCACTGCCAGTCTAAATTACAGAGTCTTTCATGTTAAATGAAAGGCTCTTTTTTTGTTTTGAGAGATTTATTGTCTATATTATATATGCTTACGATTTTAAATCACAACTACAATAAATCGTAAAAAAGATTTGATAATTAGTTTTTTATAAAAAATAATTGTGAAAAACAAATGACCTTCTCTATCTTAGAGCACAGAAAGTTAAATGTATTATAATTTGCTATAGCTAGATGTATACTTCCCAATTTGCCTTGTTTGTAGGCATCTTAATCTTCATTACAAAAAAATAAAACTAACCGTGAGAATTCTAATATATATATGTTTGTGTATTATCGCATTTACATCCGTGTCTAATGCAAGGACAGATCGCTTTAGGTGTATTATAAGAGATAATCCAGCAACATCTATGGTTATTGGATGGAACCAGGTTAGTGGAAGTAATCCCATTGTCTATTATGATACAAAAGATCATGGACAGTCTATATCAAATTATGGATATTCAGCCTACCCACAGAGGACCATTCATGCAAAAGGAATGCACAATCACTATGTTCGTTTAAATGGTTTAAAACCTAATACTGTTTATTATTTTGTAGTACAGGATGATGATGGCACCAGTAGTCGCTATTGGTTTCAGACTCTACCAGATGATCATAATGAACGTCTATCAATTGTAGCTGGAGGCGATTCTCGAAATTACAGAATTGGTAGACAAAATGCTAATCGAATGGTGGCTCGACTACGTCCTCATTTTGTGATGTTTGCAGGTGATATGACTGGTGGGGATACCGAACGAGAATGGAAGGAATGGATGCTTGATTGGCAGTTAACGATTCCCAAAGATGGAAGAATTACGCCCATTGTTCCTGCTAGAGGAAATCACGAATTTTCGAACCGTTCCATCATTGATATGTTTGATGTTAAAACGCCTGATATTTATTATGGGCTCACTTTTGCACGTGGACTGTTAAGGGTATATACTCTGAATAGTATGATGCCTTCTAGTGGTGCACAAAAAGAATGGTTGGCAAATGATCTTAAAGAAAATCAAGATATTGCTTGGCGATTTGCTCAATATCACCACCCTATGCGCCCGCACACACGTAGAAAAAGTGAACATGAATATTTAAGACGTTATTGGGGACCTTTATTTCATCAATACAAAGTGCAATTAGCCTTAGAATGTGATTCTCATATGGCAAAGGTAACATGGCCAATACGCGCTAGCAATGATAAGGAAAGTGATGAAGGGTTTGTTAGAGATGATGCTAATGGAACAGTATTTATCGGTGAAGGTGGTTGGGGGGCTCCTTTGAGAGACGCAGATGATAGTAAGTCTTGGACGCGTGCCATTGGGAGTTTTAATCAGGTTAAGTGGATTATTGTAGGATTGTCTAAAATAGAAATACGTACACTACCTACTGATAATGTGCAGGATATTGGATATCTGACAGACAACAATAGGTATAATAAACCTGCAGGATTAACCATGTGGAAGATAGGAGGTCAAGAAAAAGTTGATTTATTTAATCGTAATGTCAATGCTTTTGCTCCTCAAGAGCGAGCTAGCTTAATGGAAATTAATAGTGCTTTGGCAGAAACGACTGAAGAATCAGTAGAACTTAAATGGGAGACTATTTATGAGGAAGAGTTTACTAAATTCAGAGTTCAATCTTCTACAGACAGAGTATTTTGGAAGACTTTAGCGACCTTAAAAGGACAAGGTGAGTCAGAAGACAAAGCTCAATATTATAACCATATTGATAAGTCAATTAACCGAGGGGGAAAAATCTACTATCGCATTGTTGCCATTGACGTTTTGGGACGTGAGCGTGTACAGGCAAGTATTGAAATTCGCTCAGTAGGAAATGAGCTTATGGAAACGTTGCAAACTACCTTGAGTAGTGGTCGTTTGATTGTTCCTGTAGTTATGCCTTATGATGAGCAGATTACGATTGATATACTGGATATTAATCGTCGATTGGTATTTCGTAGAGCATTAGACCTACCCAAAGGACAACATCGTTTACCTCTGAATGTTAAACATTTGCCTGTGGGTAGTTACTTATTGGAGTTAAATTATAGAAATAAGATATTTAAAAAGAATGTAAAGGTCGCTATACCAGGAGGAGATTAGCGTTAAATTATTCATATCTGTTACGTTTCTCTATTAATGCTTGGCTCTTAAGTTGAGAAGTATCAGAAGCGATAAAGGCATCAACATCATTTTTTTCCAATTTGGAGTTCTTTAATTGAATGTTGGTGCTTTTTTCTATTGAAAAAAGAGCGATTGAGCTATCTATTTCTATTGACTTTGTGTGATTTTGTATAGTTAAGTTATTCATCTCAATATTCATACAATTGCTCATTTGGATGAGGTCTTGGTAATGTAGTCCATTCTTGAATTGACTGTTAATTAATTGAGCGTTTTGAACATTCTTGAATTTAAGTAAACCACAAGTAGAGCCTTTTTCCTGATATTGGTTGACAGTAATATTCTTGGAGTTATAAATTTCTAGACCGAAGGCCGCAAAGCCTCTAGTTTGACAATTATTAATGATAATATTATTACAATCCTTTAAAACTAAGAAACTACCTAGTTTTTTATCCCCACCACCAGCATTTTTGAATAAAAGATTGTCCAAACAAATATTGTTACATTGTTCTAATACTAAAACATTGGATTCTTCCTTATTATTGAAAAAGATTGGAGGTTTATTTCCATAAATACCTTTTATCGTGACGCTATCTAGATTGGTTAAGACTAGTCCAACAGGTGCTGAGGCTTTGGCTTCTCCGTCTTGAACACCAATCCATTTGTAGTGGACACCACGATCTTGCTGAGCAATTTCTTGGATATCAAAAGTGCTAGCATCGAGTTGTAGATTGACTCCATTGTGGAGCTCATTCAGGAATTCTTGGAATGAATGAACTTCCATGTCATATCGGCTTGGAATCTTAGGTAAATTATAATCAACATTTGGGTTTTCTTCTGGAGTAATCTGAATACTTTTAGAAAGTTGTTCTCCAGAAATTTCATGTGGTTCCTCAATATGATTACAAGCAGAACAAAAAATAAAGAGCATCCACATAGTATGATAAATCTTCGGCATAGGTGTTAGATATTATAGTGTGTTGGTAGCTTACAATAGTTTGTGAAAGTTTGGCTCTGTTAAGCCTTTTTGGGGTTGTAAGTTTTGATAGTCAGTGTTTAATATTTTTTTATTATAGTAGTCTAATTCTTGCAAAGAATTGATTAGAAAACCTTCACAGACTATCTCAAATACTCTAGCCTAAATTAATATCTTTTTTTTAGAATAAATAGGTAAATGATCAAAAAGTCTGAGGCTCTCTTATTTTGGGATGGGAAAATTGAGCGTATTGCAAACAAAGAGCAAAGTCGGGAGGTTCAGTATTAAGCATATTTCTTCTCTCACCTTTTGCCATTGCTGCAAAAGGTGACCAAAAGATCTAGGA
>JAKVCT010000414.1 GCA_022448995.1 Saprospiraceae bacterium | reverse complement strand
ACGGTATTAATCTCAAAATCTAAGCTAGATTGTAAACTCTCCAAAACTGTTTTTAAATCTTGGTTCTTGAAAGTACCTGTAAATTGGCAATACGCAAGCTGACGATCTGTGAGTTCTACCTCAATTCCATAATAATCTTCCAAAATATCAGATACTGTAGCCATAGGCATATGATCAAAAACCAATTCTCCTGTTTTCCATGCTAGGTAGTTGTTATTGCGATTAGCAGCAGCAAAAACAATCTTATGTGATCTATGGACAGAGCAATAATTTCCTGCAGTAACCAGTAGTTTTAGACCCTGCCCTGCATTATGTTCATCTGTAACTTGTATGGTACCTGAACGAACTGTAATTTCGATACTTTCTTTATGTTCTTTGGCATTAATATTAATAGCAGTATTTTGTTTTAATTGAACTAATGCATTCTCTGCTAAGATCTCTATGCTAAAGGTATCAGATTGCTGGAATTCTAAGTAAGCTTCTCCCTTTATTTGGATACGGTTGTGATCGTTGTGTAGTATCTGCGGATAATGAATGCTTCCCTCTTTATTTAACCAAACTGTTAGATGAGGGTTGACTTCAACCATCTTTACCGAATCACTCAAGTTCTCTACATAAAAATACTTAGGTGTTTGTGGTAAAACTAATCTAGAACTATTATTTGTGTTGATCCAAAGTAGGTAGGTTACTGAGGGGATAATAATAAATAGAACTAAGACTAGGGTTTTGGAAACCAAGTGTTTAGGTGCTGTAGGGGTACTTTCTTCTGTTGTGAAATAATCTTTCTTACTCTCTACAAAGTGTCCAAACATAGCTTGTGCATAAGCAAAATCAGGATGAACCTCTGATGTGTTTTGGAAGTATTTTTTTAGTTGTTTTTCCTCAGCTACAGAGGTTTCTCCCTCCATATATTTGTTGAGTAGTGATTGTAGTTGTTTATAATCCATGACCAATGATTTTTTGCATTTTTTCTCGGATGCTCTTTCTTGCTCGAGACAAGTTCATGCGAACTGCTGTTACAGATAGTTCTGTAATTTCTGCAATCTCTTTATATTCAAGTTCTTCTACATCTCTTAAGTGGATAACTATTTTTTGTTTTTCTGGTAATTCTTGAATCAACTTCTTAGCCAACTGGGCTAAATCTTTGACTGCATAATTGGGAACTTTACTGCGAATATCATTACTATGTTTCGTTTGTTGAGCATGCTTGCGAACAACTTGCTGATGCCGAATTCGATCAAAACAGATGTCCTTTGCCATCTTTAAAGAAATTGCATCCATATTTTGTACATTTTGAAGTTTAGTCTGTTTTTTCCAGACTTTTTCGAATACATCTTGCGCAACATCTTTAGCGTCTTCCTCATTACCCAAGAGACGAGCAGCCAATCGGCAGATCTTATTTTTCAATTCGATGGAATATGTAAAAATGTTTGCTTTCATACCCTTATGCCGTTTATATTCCTGTTTTGTAACAGAATGAATCGTCTTTTTTTGAAAAAATGAATGAATTATTCACGTTTAATTTGTTTTTTGCTTTGTAATTTATTGATTATTAGTTGATTGTTTGTTTTTTTTGAGTCAATTAAAAAAAATAGAATTTTCAAGGAGGCAGTGATAATGATATATTTCCTGTGACTTTTCACTATATTTGCAGCCAAACAGGAGAGGAGGGAAGGAATACAAAGTTGTTACTTACAATACCCCCACCTCTAAACTTTAGTGTAAGAATACCACATAATACTTATTACTGAGATGAAAACAAAGCTTCAACAGAAAATTGATTTAAAAACTAAGCCTATTGGGGCATTAGGAATGCTTGAAAAACTAGCCCACCAGATAGGTTCAATTCAAAATACAGAGACCCCTATTCTAAATAATCCAACATTGGTTGTTTTTGCAGGAGACCATGGAATTGCCAATGAGGGGGTAAGTGCCTATCCTCAAGAAGTGACTTATCAAATGCTGTTTAATTTTTTGAATGAAGGAGCTGCAATTAATGTATTTAGTAAGCAACATCATTTAGACTTAAAGATTGTTGATGCAGGAGTTAATTTTGATTTTGAACCTGATCAAAAGCTGATCTACAATAAGGTAAATCATGGAACAAAAAGCTTTCTGAATGCAAGAGCAATGAGTGCTGAAGAATTTCAGGAATGCCTCCAAAAGGGAAGGGCAGTTGTCAAGGATATTGCGTTGCAGAATACCAATATTATTGGTTTTGGAGAGATGGGAATAGGGAATACTTCTTCTTCTGCAATGCTGATGAGTTACCTATGCGATTTACCTATTGAAGATTGTGTTGGCAAAGGAACTGGTATCAATGAACAACAGGTAAAACAAAAAATAGAGATACTGCAACAAGCTAAAACATTTCACGGAGACTTGAATACAACAGAAGAAGTTTTTGCTGTATTTGGAGGTTTTGAAATGGCGCAAATGTGTGGGGCTATGTTAGAAGCCTTGAAGCACAATATGATAATTCTTGTGGATGGATTTATTGCAACTGCAGTTTTTCTTGCTGCATACAAAATGAATCCTGAGATTATAAATAATGCTATATTTTGTCACCAAAGTGATGAAAAAGGCCATGCACGACTCCTCAGATATCTAAAAGCAGACCCCATTCTCAAACTTGGTCTGAGATTAGGCGAAGGCACAGGTTGTGCTCTAGCCTATCCATTAATTGAAAGCGCTGTCAACTTCTTGAACGATATGGCAAGTTTTGAGAGCGCTGGAGTAAGTGAAAAATCATAAAAAGATGAAAAACGAAATAAGGATATTTTTCACCTCCTTGATGTTCTATACAAGGATTCCCTGTCCTAGTAATATTGATCATGATCCTGATAATATTAACAAGGCCACTCGATATTTTCCTTTGATTGGATGGATTGTAGGCGGTCTATCGTATTTAGTCTTTTATCTAGCTTCTTTACTTTTTGAGCCTTCTATTTCTATTATTTTATCACTGATTACGGGAGTTTTAGTGACAGGAGCTTTTCATGAAGACGGCTTAGCTGACGTGTCTGACGGATTTGGCGGTGGATGGACTAAGCAACGAATTTTGGATATCATGAAGGACAGTCAAGTAGGGGCTTTTGGTGCTATTGCTTTAGTATTATTATTTTTACTAAAATATACGGCACTAGAAGCGGTTGTTGATAAGTGTAAGGAACCACATATTTTAGCATTAATCTTTGTTTCTTATCATGCACTAGCAAGATGGACAGCGGTCAATATTATTTTTACATCTCAATACTCGAGAGATGATGCAAGTAGTAA
>JAKVCT010000413.1 GCA_022448995.1 Saprospiraceae bacterium | reverse complement strand
ATCCCTACGTTTTTCGTCTCGTTCAGCATCAAAAAATCTTGTGAATTATTATAAAATTAATTATGTCCACCTACTTATTTTTCAAGAACTTCATGATGAATAATTGACTTGTGCGTGGGTTAATATACTTATTTTTTAGAAATTGACTTGAGAATGAATGCTTAAAAGTGAAATATTATGCGATGAAGTTATCTAAGAATATTTAAGCACGTAATTTTTTACAAAACCATGAAAAGCTCTGCACAGTAAACCCAAAAGAGTGGGGAGTTTGTGAGCTATTGATATTATGTTGGTGCATCATTTGGAAACAGTATTTAGAAGTAGCTGTTATCATTATGTAGTGATTATAGTGAAAAGTATTTGAAATGGGGTGGTACAGAGCACAGATTATGTGAAAAAGGTAGAATAGTGCCGACAACTCAATATTCTGTAATACTATTCATTGCACAGTATATAACTATTTAACGTTCAAGAGTAGTGCAAGAAGAATTAGATAATATTAAGGCCTTACTAAAAAGTCCCGACGAAGCCAATAGAATACTGGTTTTGGCGATTATAGAAGGTATGGATATAGATATACAAGCGTCTTTGCCAGCATATTATAAAACTTATAAGTTCTTGGAAAAATATGGGCAGGTGACACAAGGATTAGAAGATACTGTTCCAATATTACAGCAGTTGTTAGCACTTCGAGAAATAGACTTATACGACAAGGGATTATGTGGAGAATTGATTGATTTTACCTTACCTAGTTTAGAACAGTTAGATTTAAGTTGCAATAAAATTGAGGGAGAAGTTCCTGATTTTACTAATTTATATAACCTAAAAATACTTAGACTCAATAGCAATAAACTCAGAGGTAAACTTCCTGATTTTAGTAATTTACCCAATCTAAAAGAGTTATCTATTGAGTGTAACCAGTTGAGTGGTCACCTACCCAACTTCAGTAATTTGGGACGTCTCGAAAACTTAAATTTAATTGATAATCAATTGACTGGAAGTATTCCTGATTTTGGATATCTGCAGAGTTTAAGAATTTTGTGTTTGTCTGATAATCAACTTATTGGGGAATTGCCAAATTTTAATAATCTACCAGAGTTAGAACGTTTGTTTCTAATGAATAACCGCTTGGGGGATACAATTCCAAATTTTGAGAAGTTGCCTTATTTGCGATTTATTGATTTACGAAACAATCATTTAGAAGGCAGTGTACCCAACCTTCAACATTTATTCTACCTAGAAGCTTTAGATTTAGAGAATAACCGATTGAGTGGAGCGATTCCTGATTTTAGGAAATTTGCAGAACTCAAGATCTTAAACTTAAAAAATAATAGATTTGGAGAGGATGCTTTAGATAATTTGAATCGAGAATATGTAGTGGAAAACCAAGAAGAAATGTACAGCGTCTTGGGAGAGCAATTTTTTCAACAGGAGCAAAAAAGAGAGTTTACAAGACCATCTAGATCGTCTTCAAGCAATCATAGAGCTGAACAGTTTTTATTCTATGGACTCTATACTTTTGTACTTGGGATGATATTGCTATTGTTGACTTCTGTTATAGATATATTTTTGGCTTCTAGTTACTATGTTTATGCTTTGGCAATTGCTTTGGGCGGAGGATTACTGATTCTAGTCGGTTTTTGGGGCAAGCGATAAAAAAGTTTATTCTAAGGGGCGAATCTTAATGACATTACATGCAAAAAGAACTTAAAAAAGTAAAACGATTACTTAATAGTCCTGATAAAACTAATCAGGAATTAGGTTTAGCTCTAGTAGAAGGAATGAATCTAAATCTGCAGCGTGATTTACCTAAGTATTATGCAACCTATAAGTTTTTGGAGAAGTACCTCAATGATCTGAAAGTTGAAAAACAGTTAGAAAAAGGACTAGAAGATACAGTTTTGATCCTCAAAGAGTTATTTGGGTTGACTTATTTAGAATTGTATTTTGATTCCACCATAATAGAGGAGGGTATTATTGATTTTCAATTGCCCAATGTTAGAAGACTAGGAATAGGAGGAGGGATATTCTTATCTGGTATTCCTAACTTCACAGGTTTGGTTAGTTTGGAATATCTAACTATAAGAAGCTGTAAAATAGAGCAGTCTATCCCCAATTTTACAAGTATTCCTAATTTAATTAGTTTAAGTTTAGAAATACTTGGATTGACTGGGGGCATTCCTGATTTTTCTAATTTACCCAACTTAGAGAAATTACATTTGATCGCAAATCAGCTGACTGGAGCGATTCCCAATTTCTCTAACTTACCAAAGTTAGAACGCCTTCACCTAGGACGAAACCAACTGAGTGGTTTGATTCCAAATTTTCGTTATTTGCCCAAGCTCTGGCAACTTCACTTAGGAGAAAATAGGCTGACCAATAGTATTCCCAATTTTAGTCATTTATCTAGGCTTACATCTTTGCAGTTAAGCAACAACCAACTAACGGAAATCCCAAATTTTTCTAACTTTCCAGCATTATTAAAACTGCATGTAAAGAATAATAAATTGAAGGGAGAGCTTCCCAATTTTAGAAATTTACGCAATTTATGTGACTTGGATCTATCCAATAATGAACTAGGTGGTTGCATTCCCAAATTCAGTAATTTACTTGAATTGTGGACATTAGATCTGAGTTCAAATAAATTTACAGGGAATATCCCTACCTTTAGTCAGCAAAATAAATTAGCACGACTTAATCTAAAGGATAATCAGTTGACTGGAAGTATACCTAGGATTCTCAAAGACAGACTGGTTGTTTATTCTATCTAGAAAAACAGGATGATGAATAAAGAACTCAAGAATATAAATATCCTGCTAAGTAGTAGCGAAAAAGGTAACCAAGAACTTGCCTTGACACTTATTCAAAATTTGGATTTAGATTTATCCAAAGACTTACCAGAGCACTATGAGACCTATCAGTTTTTAGCTAAACAAGGGGCAATTAAGACTGGACTGACAGATACTACGACTATCTTGGGATTATTGAACCAGGTGATTCGTTTAGATTTATCAAATCGGCATCTAAAAGGCAAGCTCCCAGATTTACGTTTATCCAATTTGAGATTTCTATTGTTGAACACAAATGAATTGTGTGGGGAGCTTCCGGATTTTAGTAGTTTACCCAATTTGAGACATCTAGATTTGAGATTGAATCAATTTCAGGGGACTATTCCTAATTTTTCTAATTTGGCAAAGCTAGAAGAGTTATATCTTAGTCATAATAAGCTGACGGGGAGGATACCCAATTTTGAGAATTTACCTCGATTGGAATGGTTGCATTTGTTTGATAATCAACTGACAGGATCTATTCCTGATTTTAGTAATCTTCCAGCATTACGTGTTTTATCTTTGGATCGAAACCAGTTGACAGGTAAAGTTCCTGAATTTGCTTATTTGCCTAAGCTTAAGTTATTAGATCTAAGAGATAATTGTTTGGAAGGGACTGTCTCAACAGGACTAAGAGCACGTTTAACCTATTTTAATGAATAAGTAAGTAAGTAGCTGGACATAATTAGTTATAGAATAAGTAAATTAGAATTTTTGTAGATAGATTTGCTTCACAGAGCAATTC
>JAKVCT010000412.1 GCA_022448995.1 Saprospiraceae bacterium | reverse complement strand
ACCGAGCAAGATACCACCGGTCCAAGAACGCTCTATCTTAGTTTTATAGACTCTCTCACAGGTTGTGCTGCTAATGTCTCGTCTACCTACTTTGTTAATCCACTACCTACGGTCTCCCTTACTGGTGTTGATTCTGCTTATTGTAGTAATGGTGCTCCTGTAAACATTGCAGGATTTCCACAAGGAGCTAATGGTAATTTCTTAATTCCTGGTACAATTGCTACAGCACCTCCTGGAATAGCTCCTTCAGGTGTGGGAACAGCTACATTTAATCCGTCTATAGCAGCTAACTTTGGTTCTAATTTGAGCCTATATTATACTTTTACTGATGGAAATGGTTGTAAGAATATTGATACTGCTGATATTTTAATTTTTCAACCTACGGTTGCACCTAACATTTCTGGCCTAGTACCAGAATATTGTGCAACTCCTGATACCATTACAGTCAATGCTGCACCAGCAACAGGTCAGTTTGTAAGTACTCTGATTGTCCCTGGTAATAATTTCTTTATTCCAGCATCAGGAGGAGTAGGTAGTCACCGTATTGTATATCAAGCTTCAGATACCTTTACCTACAACTCAGGTACCTTGATCTGCACGAATTATGATACTTTTGATCTATCTATTCGCCCCTTGCCACAACTAGCAATGGATGTTGCCCCCAATTCTGAGTTTTGTACTTCTGATGCAGATACTTTGTTGGGAGGTGTTCTCTTAGGTGGAGGAAATTCCCTGGATACTTCCTATTTTTCAGGAACAGCAGGAGAGTATGCTGTTATTGACACGATTTATGATTTTAATACTAACACAATCACATACGAAACTATCCACTATTTTAGTCCAGATACCGCAGGTGGTGGAACACATCAACTAACCTACACCGGAATTAATGAATTTGGATGTGTTGACTCTACCACTATTTCAGTGGTTGTTTATGAGCCACCATCCTTATCGCCTACAGTGCTAAAACCTTTATATTGTTATAAAGATCCAGCTGCAATTCTAGTAGCTGGAACCGGTTCTTATACCTTGAATGGTAATCCATTAACAGGTCCTTATGATCCTGATGTGGGCTTACCCTTACCTCCACGTACAGACACCTTAGTTTACTTTAATCAAAATGGGTCTTGTACTTCTTCAGATACACAGTATATTGATGTTGCACCTAATCCAAATCCGATGTTCTCTGTACCAGGTTTCCCTGATCAAGAATTCTGTATTGGACAAGATACAGTAGAACTAGTAGCTGTTACTTCAGGTGGTGCTTATACAGGGGATGGAACTCGGACAGGAGATAGTATTTTTATTGCTGACCTAGCAGGTACTGGAGATAGTGATATTACATATACTATAACCGATAGTGCTACGGGTTGTAGTGATACTCATGTTGAAACCTTCTATGTTTATAATACACCAAATGTGGAATTCACAAGTATAGGAGGCTGTACTTCTGATCCTATTATATTTGCTCCAAAGAATAATATTTTAGGATTAATTACAACAGATCATGATATAGATTCTATAGAAATCATCCGTTGGAATTTTGAGGGGATCAGTGATTCTATCGTGGCCATGGCCTCAGGTGCTGAGGTAAACATCTTAGATACTATTACTTATCAATATCCTGGACCGGGGATTTATAATGCCACACTTTATGTAGAAAATAAAGGGAACTGTGCTGATTCAAACGAAGTACGCATTGTTGTAGCTCCTACAATCTCTGTCTTAACAACAGCTCCTTATGATGAAAGTTTTGAAAACTCAGAAGGATTGTGGTATGCTGAAGGAAGCGGACAAACAGACAACTCTATTTGGGCTTGGGGTGAAACAACCTTCAAAGATACTATTGATGCGAGCACTTCTCCTAGTGCACCTGGCGGAAGTAAGGTTTGGCTGACACAACCAGATAGTGCATACTACCCTATTATGCACAATAGCTGGGTCTACAGTCCATGTTTTGACATTGAAAACTTAGACCGACCTATGATCTCCTTAGATTATTGGGCACATTCAGTTGCAGGCAGTGATGGTGCTGTAATCGAATATTATGATCCCAATGGATCTCCTCATACATGGAAGCCATTAGGTGAAATTAATCGTGGGATTGAGTGGTATGATACTGATTTATTGTTGGGAGAACCTGGTTCTCAAAGCATCTATGTGGATAATAATAGCGAATTGGTAACACCAATTGGTTGGTCTGGCAATTCTCAAGGCTGGAAAAATGCACGTTATATATTAGATGAACAAAAAAATGCTAATCGTTTATTGCAGTTAAGAGTTGCCTTTGGTAGTTCTCAGATTAATGCTAATAAGGATGGTGGAGATGGCTTTGCTTTTGATAATGTTTGGATTGGTCCTCGTCAACGTACGGTTTTACTAGAGCATTTTGCACATGAAGATTATCCTAATGTGAGTTTGAATGAAACAGGACCTAGCATGAACGCTATAAATGATATTGTATATGCGACAACTCTTGGTTCAGCCTTCTACCAGGATATTGTTCATATTCAATACCAAACCAACTTCTATGGTTTTGATAACCTTGATCAATATTCAAACGCAAACATTACAGATGAACATAGTCGAAGTAGAAAGCTATATTATCAAATCCAGGAAGCTGGAAATCCTGTAATTGATGGCTTTACAGATCCAAATCGACATATCAGAGATTTTGATCCAGTTTGGTTTGAACAAAACATGCTACAACCAGAAATCTTTGACCTTCGTATTGATCAATTCGATATTACCATCAGCGGAAATAGCCTGGTTATAGATGCAGGTGCTACCTTTGAGCCTCTCCAAAACTTAGACCTAGGAGAATATGCAATATACTATGCCGTTGTGGAGGATAAAGTAAACTATACACAGTTACCATTATTGAATCATGAAATGCATGGTATGTTAAGAGCTCTATTACCTGATGCAAGTGGCAAGCGCTACAATCAGGCTTGGGCTATAGGAGATGCCCCCACAAGTAGTACTATCACGGGTTCTATTGACTTGGCAGAGTTCAATAACTTGGATATTAATAATCTACAACTTGTTGTCTTTATACAACGTGTAGATACCAAAGAAGTCTTTCAAGTAGCTACTAATCGAGTTATTACCACTTTCTTTACTCCAACTAATGTAGCTGTCGAGGAAGAAGTAAAAGCTGAAGCTAAGGTTATTGGTGACGCAAACTTGTATCCCAATCCTGCTCAAGATTATATTTTTGTAGAATTTGATCAGCCACTAGCTGATGCCTATGATTGGAAACTTATGGATGTTCGTGGAGTGAGTGTAAGAGAAGGTAAAACTCTACCTGGTCTGCAACAGTTAAGTATCCAAAATATTGATCTTCCTACAGGGACATACCTGTTTACTATGCAGACTGATCAGTTTGTGGTCACACGCAAAGTAATTATCAGAAATGACTAGGGAAATTTGATTTTCCATTGAAGTTGTTGAAAATCCCGAATCTATTTTGGTTCGGGATTTTTTAATTTTCTAGACTTAACCTTAGTAGTTTGTAATATAAATTTTATGAGTTAGTTAGGGAGGTTTGCTTCGCAGAGCACTTCGTGGTTCAGTATTAAGCATGTTTCTTCTCTCACCTTTTGCCATTCTGC
>JAKVCT010000411.1 GCA_022448995.1 Saprospiraceae bacterium | reverse complement strand
TTATCAACAATATAGTACACAGTATTGGAGAAGCTGGAAGTACCTACGTTAATGGTTTTTTTAAAGCTACCTCGCAAACTATTTTCACTATAGGAATTGTACCCGTATATGTGTTTTTCATGCTTTTTTATAGAAATAAGATCTATCGTTTTGTCTTGATGCTTACAGGAGAAGATCACGATCACATTTCTTCGAAAACTATCAATGAAATAAATTTTGTCACAAAAAAATACATGCAAGGAATAGTCACCGTTGTGAGCATCCTTTGTGTCCTAAATAGTCTTGGCCTTTATTTGATTGGAATGAAGCATTTTCTACTCTTAGGTATTATAGCAGCTATCATGAACTTTATCCCATATTTCGGGACCATCCTTGGTTTTGCCTTTCCATTTCTTGTAGCCTTATTCTTAGGTGAATCACCACTATTAGCATTTAGAGTACTTGGTTTATTCTTTGTAATTCAATTCACGGAAAACAATATTCTTACACCTAACATTGTTGGAGTAAAGTTAAAAATCAACCCTCTTATTATTATCATATCCGTACTCCTTGGTGGACGCGTTTGGGGTTTACCTGGTATGTTTGTCGTTGTACCAATTATCGGTATGATAAAAATTCTGTGCGACAACGAGCCTTCACTTAAACCTTATGGCTACATTTTAGGAAGCGAAGGAGTGGAAAAGCACGCTATTTCTTTTAACTTCAAGAAGAAAAAAAAGAATCTCCATAAAAAATGAAAAAACAGCTCATTCTTCTATTATCATTAGTTATCACGTCAATGACTTTTGCTCAAGAAAGTCCTTCTCCTAGCCAGTCTTTTAGAGATCGTGTCTATTTCGGAGGAGGTTTGGGGCTTTCATTCGGAACAGTAACATCTGTAAATGTTAACCCATTGGTCGGCTACAAATTCACGGATAAACTTTCTGGAGGAGTAATTTTACAATACCAATACACCAAAGTTGATGACGGAATAGTCGATTATACCTCGAACAATTATGGTGGTAGTTTGTTTGCCAGGTATAGGTTTATCGAGCAACTATATGGACATGTAGAATACTCTAATGTCAACTATGATTTATTCTATAATAATGGTGAATCAGCTGGAAGAGTTTGGGTTCCAATGTTATTAGTTGGTGGTGGATATGTTAGTCAAATAGGTTCTAGATCAACCATTTTCCTTCAAATCTTGTTTGATGTTCTTCAAAACCAATATTCACCTTATCAAAGTGGTCAACCCATTTACTCCATGGGAATTGGCGTTGGTTTTTAACTATAAAAAATCCTATTCTTGTTTCTTCTAGCTTTGGTAAACAGCCTCTTTGCTCAAGACCGTGAAAGCATAAATATAAAACACATGCCAAAGCAGGAAGGATATCAGGGATATTGGAATAAACACAAACATGAAACTTGTTTCATACGAGCTGAACGGCCATTTAGAAAAAACACTAGAAAGAGAAAACATGTAGGCCACACGACAAAGCATAAGCAGTAAAGCTATTAGCCGCAATACCAAAAATTGACATAATCAGCATACCTTCAATGTGCATATCTTCAGGAGATTGTAGTCTTTGAATGGCATGATATACGATAAACTCTGACCCTACAAATAAGATCGCTGCATTATTTAAAACCCCTAAAATGGAAAACCGCTTATAACCAAAAGTATATTGGTTGTCACTGCTTTTACCAGCAACCTTTTGAAAATACTAGGCAATACCTAAACTTGTGGTATCCCCTAAATCATGAAAAGCATCAGAGATAATAGCTATGGAGTTGGCATAGTAACCACCAAATAATTCTAGAATTGTAAAGGACAGATTAAGAATAAATGCCAGTCTTATATTGCTTGAATGACTATGACTCATCAATAAATATTAACTGACAACAACTAACTAATAGTAATCTCTTAGATCTGGTTTGCTCTCGTAAGGCAAATAAACCTGGAATCCTAAACGCATTCCAAAGTTGTTAAACGTTAAGTCCAAACCATTTGAAACACTCATATATTCATAAAACCCTACAAATTCTAACCCAACATTAGGAGACAAGAAGTGTGTAATACCACCACCTGCTTGAACTAAAGGACCATGACCATTTTCAGTATCAATCGTGATCCCTGCATAACCAACAGTTACCTCAGGGAAAAGTGCAAAATAAGAATCCCCCATCATTACGTAGTATCTAGAGTAAATACCTCCGTAGAGAATTTTTTCTCCAAGAAACTCATCAGATGTAAAAATACCTTCATTCACATGCCAACCTAACTTGCCTCCTACTACTAGCTTGTCTGCAACAAAATAACCAGCCAGTAAATCGAAACCATAATCCATACTTTTGAAGTCGTTTCCATTTATTGTAATCTTATCTGAGTCAAAGAATCCATTTATACCATACATCTGTCTTCTTGCATGAACAGGTATTTCTTCCTTCTCAAACTTACCTTGCATTCCCTGTGTATCCTGTGTAACACCAACGAATCCTGACAATATTGAAACAATAAGTAGTAATCTTTTCATAGTATGAATTTTCCCCAAATATAGATAGGATTTAGTGTTGCCCAGCTATTTATTGGATGATTTCTCCAATTATCACTATTTTCAGAGCTCAAAACTTAGAGATATGTCAAAAAAAATAGGTTTAATCATAGGTCCAATACTTTTTACAACCATTCTATTGTCACCTGCACCATCTCCACTTGATGAAAATATGTGGAAAGTAGTAGCATGTGGAGCCTGGATCATAGCTTGGTGGTTTACAGAAGCTATCCCTATAGCGGCAACCTCACTTTTACCCATCATTTTATTTCCTCTTGTAAATGTTGTTACCGTCAACGAGGTAGTAAAACCATATGCCAGCCCTATAATCTTCTTATTTATGGGAGGTTTCATGCTGGCAATCGGAATGGAAAAACATAATCTTCATCAGCGTATAGCACTAAACATTTTAAAACTAACCGGTACTGAGGCGAATCAAATTATTCTGGGATTTATGTTGGCTACAGGACTTATGAGTATGTGGGTGAGTAATACCGCTACCACAGTTATGATGCTGCCTATTGCTTTGTCAGTAATTGAACTTATTTCACATACAGATAAATTAGATCCAAAGGACTCTAAAAACTTCGGAATTTCCTTAATGCTTGGTATTGCTTTCGCTGCCAATATTGGAGGTACTGCTACCATCATTGGAACTCCTCCAAATTTTGTTTTTGCTGGTTTCATGGAAAAGGTCCACAACATCGAAATCTCATTTCTAGACTGGATGTTGGTAGGAGTCCCTTTCGCTTTTATCATGCTGGCTTTAGCATTTTTAGTACTTGTTCATTTAGTCTACCCTAACAAAATAGGAGACTTCAGAAGTACAGGAAGTTTTGTAGATAAGCGTTTAATAGGACTTGGTAAACCTAGCAAAGGAGAAATAGGCGTTTTTTTAACTTTTATGCTAACTGCATTTCTATGGGTATTCAAATCAAAACTTAATGATATCGTTCCATTTCCTGTTCATGACGCAATGATTGCCATGTTTGGAGGGGTACTTCTCTTTATTATACCTACACATTGGAAAAACAATGAAAGAATACTGAATTGGGAAGACACTAAAAAACTACTTTGGGGTGT
>JAKVCT010000410.1 GCA_022448995.1 Saprospiraceae bacterium | reverse complement strand
TCACTGTTTTTTTGACAAATATGAAAGATGATTTCTCTACTTACAATAAGTTGTATGCCGAGTATTTCAAGGATAATCAACCTTGTCGTACTACTTGTGAGATTAACTGTTTGCCCACGCCAATTGCTATTGAACTAAAAGTAGTAGCTACTATTGACTAGCGATAATCTAACATAGAAGTTTTGGATTGCATCAAGAAAATAAAGTAACATGCTATGCATGATTTCAAGGGTAGTTGGTACAGATGCAGTCCAAAACAATCCTTTTGTCTATAATAGATTTACTTCAACTTCGTGTTAGACTATTTCTGTAGTTAAAAGCAATGGACTCAACAAATTTGAATGAGCAATTGTTTACAATTTTACAGAAAAAACACAGACAAAAACCTGATAATCAAGCTAAAGCTAACTACAATACACTTTACTACTTTCATAGCTACAAAATGGGAAGCAGTTAGCTTTCAATTCCTGTAGGCTTCTGCCCAAAAGGTACAAAATCCCTTATATCTAACAACTCGTTAGGTGTTTTCAAACAACTTCTCAATGAACTACTAAAAAAAAAGAACTATGTCTAAATTTAATGTTAAAAATTTAATGCAGTGGATTGAAGAGAATAAAGATTCTTTGAAACCTCCTGTTTGTAATAAGGAGATCTATCCTGGTGGAGATTTTATTGTGATGGTTGTTGGTGGTCCTAATGAACGAATTGATTATCATTATAATGAAACTCCAGAATTCTTTTATCAGATCAAAGGAAATATGGTATTAAAAATCATAGAAGATGGAGAATTCAAAGATGTTCCTATCAATGAAGGTGAAATCTATTTATTGCCTCCCAAAGTTCCACACTCTCCTCAACGTACTGCTGGAAGTGTTGGTTTAGTGATTGAACAAGTTAGAGATACCAAAGTGCATACTGATGGTTTTCAGTGGTATTGTCCTAAGTGTAAATATCAATTACATGAAGATTACTTTAAATTGATAGATATTGAAAAACAATTACCGAAAGTTTTTGGTAAATTCAAGCAAAATAAAGCACTACATAATTGTCCAAGCTGTGACTATGTACACAAGCCTTAGTACTCTGTAATATAAATTATTTGTTTTTTGTGTAGCTGGAGGGTTAGTCTCGCTGAGCCCTTCGGAGTTTGCAGAAAAGTATAAAAAGTCATGGACTATAAATAGGTACTAAGCTCCAAGAATCTACAGAATTCTAAACTATTGTAACTTACTAAAAACTACAGCCAATCTATTATCATTAACAAGCTAAATCATGACAAAATTACTACTCTTATTCAGCCTAACTGGTCTATTGTTTATTTCTTGTGGTGGTGACAAAACGAAAGCAACAGGTTCTAATAATATGACAGATGGATCAACAACTAATCTTAAAAATGTTGAAGGCTTGGATGCTGTACAAAGTGCGTATAATCTACTAGCTGATCATTTTAATAAAAAAAATGAAAGTTTAGATTGTAAAGAAAGAGAAAGTATTAATGAACTTAGTTTTGATGGTATTTCTATTGAAATTACCGAAGCAAAATATTGCATACTCACCGAAAAAGGCGCAGCTATTGAATTGAATTATTTTGATGGTTCACCAATTGGTGGAAAGCGTTTTTTTATCGATACAGCTGAACAACTTCTGGCTGTAGAAGTTTTTACTTTTGAAGAAGAAGAAACAGAAATGGGATTAGCAATTGCTGAAATCCCTATTGCTATTTTTTATTATAAAGACGATAAACTGCTCCAAGCCTTAGGACCTGATGATCAAGAATCTGAGGCTGATCTCTCTGCTCTCCAAGAAGAAACAGAGAAGGAATGGACAGTTATGAAGAAGGATTTCTTCAACGCGACATTTCACAAAACTGTTAATGGGTAAAACAAGCTTATGCGGGTTTTACCCCATTTTTTTATTCCCACTTGACATTCATATTTTATAAAACCTAGTCAAGTTTACACCTCGTATTAATCATCAATTAGTTGCAAAACATTAAGGATAGCAAATCAAAAAGCTATATTTTGACCTGTTGATAATCCATCTTTCACAAAGATTATAAATCCTAACATTATATTACCTATTGATAATCATTGTTTATCTGTCTACTTAATACATACTTAGACTGGTATGTGTTTATCATATACTACAACTATAAAATATCGCAATCAATGAAAATAAATGGTCATGGTCATCTCTTACCAGAGCCTTCGCAAATCCCTCAATTCATGCGCAATAAACGCTTGTTCTGGATTGATGATGATAAAAAGTATATGCGTCAAGGAAATTGGTCTCGCCCTATTACTGATCCTTCCTTTTTCTTAGAAGAAAAGCTGGCATGGATGGAAAAAAATGAACTGACACATGAAGTTGTACTATCTTTATCTCAGTTGTATTGTAATGGATGGTCTGCTGCAGATGCTGCAGATGGTATTCAGTTTCAAAACGATTTTAATGCTTCAGTACAAGCGACTTATCCAGATAAATTTACTTGTGGATTTGTTGTTCAACCCTTGCATATGGATCATGCACTTAGGGAAATTGAACGTTGTGTTGAGAAATTGAATCTACAATTACTTTGTCTGCCAACACATTATATGAATGCTGCTGGAGAATGGTGCTCTACAGCTGACGAATCCCTCTATCCTATTTACGAATTAGCCAATTATTACAAGCTTGCACTACAAATCCATCCTTATGATGGTCAAAAAATGATTAAGCTCAAAGATCGTTTTTGGCGTTTTCATCTGATATGGATGTGTGCTCAAACAGCTGATCACTATCATATGTATACTCTACTTGGTATTTCTGAAAAGTATCCTAATCTACGTACTTGCTTTGCCCATGCCAATCAGTTTGCTCATATGGGACTGGGTCGTCGTGTACAAGGCTATGAGGGTCGTCCTGATCTTTTCCCCAATACGCAACATCCTAAAAAAGCATTGACCAATACAAGTATCTTCTTTGACACACTCACACATGATCCTTATTCTCTAGCACTTATCAAAGAGCGTGTGGGAGCTGGACAATTGGTTGCAGGACTAGATGATCCTTATCCATTAGGTGAAATGGAAGGTGTGGCGGATAGTTATCCTGGAAAGGTAATTGATGATGCCTTGGCTCTTGGCCTACTCTCTGCCCCAGAGAAAAAAGCAATTTGGACAAGTAATGTACTGCGCTGGCTCGGCAAGTAATTTCTTTGGTATAGATCTCGAGTTATGCTTCATATATAAATTAAAAATAAGAGTTCTTTGTTAACTTCTCAAAAAAGGTTAAATTCACTCAACCTTACAAAATTAAATTTTAATGAAAACAAGAACAATTACTTCCGAAGAGGCTTTAGAATTTTGCAAAAAAGAAGAAAGCCATTTTTTCGATAGAAAGGCAAAAGAATTAAGTGGAAAAAAAATTCAGAAAATAGCTGTAGCTTTCGCTAATGCTGATGGAGGTGATTTTGTTATCGGAATAAAAGATGATAAAGATGAATCTGCCCCTAGAAAGAGATGGTCTGGCTACCCTACTAAAGAGGACTTTAACCATGTCTTTCAAAATTTATCTTTAATCAACCCTTCAATTCCCTATACTGCCACTTTTCTCTACAACGAAGAATTAAATGAATATGCTCTC
>JAKVCT010000041.1 GCA_022448995.1 Saprospiraceae bacterium | reverse complement strand
TGGTTGATAATCAGTGTTTATTTTTCTTGGCTTTGTTTTGGCAATAGGTGTAAACAAGTTCTTGATCTGTACATGTAGAGATACAAAGGTGCAGTTCAAATAATAATCAAAAAAAGTAATGTTTTATAGAAGAGCATTTTTAGAATAACTTATCAATTCAGTAACTCATAAGAATTGATACGATTAGAGTTCAAAAAGCTTTTGATTTTATATTGGGGAATTGAAATCAAAAAATTTAGAAAGTATATAGGGGAAAAACTTTCTAAATATCAATTAAAAATAGCTGTGTTTTTAATTAAAAAATAAAAATTGAACTCTATTCTTTTGTTTAGGGGTAAAATAGATATCTTGAGATAAGATATCTATTTTTTTGCACCAAAGTGTACCACAGAGAGATCTACATTACAAAGTACTTTTGTATAATAGTAGTTCAATTGAGGGATAATGAAATAAATATAGTATTGTTTAAAAAAAATACCCCACTTTTGATACTTTGTAGTCAAAAGTGGGGTAACCAAGATAAGTGATATTAGGCTAAAAAATGTAACTCGAGTTTGGTGAAAATCTAGTGAAATCTCTCCAACTTCCAACTGAGTCCATAGCGAGCTTGACGATGGTTATCACTTGCTTAATACAACTAACTAGACTTATTTATTTACCTGTGATCTTAACCTCTACTCGTTGATTGCGTTTCTTTGCTAGATTTGTTCCACTCTCATCCAGTGGTTTATTCTTACCATAGCCCTTATAGGTAATGCGCTTTTCTGCAATACCATTTTTAACTAGATACTGTGCTACATTTTTCGCTCGTGCATTAGATAGTTTATCACAATATGCAGGAGGAGGAAGCATATTAGTATGTCCTCCTATTTCAATTGAAATATTGGGATATTTTTTCAAGAAATAAACCAACTGCAATAAAACACGTTCGGAATTGTTGGTAATGATTGACTCATCGGCAGGAAAGTATAGATTTTCTACTTGTAGAATATCACCTACTTCCAGTTCGCTAGCTTTGATATCAGAAGAGAAGCTTCCTTTGTTGGTTTCTTGTACCGTTGTATTCTCTGTTTTTGGATCAGGATCTACAGGAGGATCTTTTTTATCATTTGGATCAGGACGCTCATTTATCCGTTTGTCGGGTTTTGGAGTTTTATCCGGATCTACTTTTGCAATAATATCAGGTCCTGGAGGTTCCTCAATAGGAATATCACAAGAAGAAATTTCTGAAGCATTGTCTACCAAGATGTTACCATTGTAAGGAAACATTGTTGGCTTCTTATAATAGGCCTCTATACATATATAGTTGTAATCCTTAGTAGGGTTGAGCTTAAAGCTATATGATCGCCAGTCAAAATGTTTTACTTCTGGGCTAGTTGCTAAGAGCTGCTCATAACTACAAGAGCTATTGCCGCCCCAAATTCGAATTGTAACACCACGCTCAAAATTCACTAAATCATTAGGATTTTTTTTAGTAGAACTGATATAAGTATCTGATCTAGCCAAATGCAAAGAAAAGTTGTAACACTCTCCACCTTTGATAGGATTAGTTAATCGTTGTGCTACACGTTCCCAAGTATTGTTGTCCCTTGTTACCAGCCCAATATAGGTAGAGCCTTCATAAGCAGCTTTAGTAACTCTAAAACCACCATTGGGTTGTACATCTGGAGGAGACTCACCAGCATGCCCGCAATCAATCCAGCCTCTTGGAGCCCAGCCAGCACGAGGTGCATCCTCAAAGGAGGCATTGGTTAAATAGATAATTTCAGATTTTTGTCCAATTGCCCAAAAACTACAACATAGGAATAGTGAGCAGAGAAAAAAGGATGTATTCATTATGGTTTCTATATTTTACTTAAACGGATATTTCAGATTAATACAGTGTGTAAGCTCTGTAGTGAGCTGATTACTAGATAGCTGATATCTAACAATCAGAGGAAAAGAACCCTGGAAATTGAATAGACTCAAAGAACAACTAGCTATCCACTTGGAGTACACTAGAGTTGTCTATGAATTTTCTACTAATATTAAATATAAATGAGTTAATTCTATAGACTATTATTATATGAAAGATAACTTAAAAAAAAGAAGCTTGCCAGTCTGTAGACTACAATTAGATATTCTTAACAATTGCAAGATACTTTACTTTAGGGAATTTTTAGTCAACTTAATAGAGCAAGATTATTAAAAAAGCTTGACAATTTATGTTTTACTAGATGTATTTGGCTGTAATCCATAGCACTTCGTCCATAAAAATTATCAAATAATATGCCCAAAAAGTCAAAAAAATGAGCACAAAGTTTATTTCTTTTTCAAAAAAATGCTACCTTCCGCACTTTGGAAAATAAAAGCAATTTTAGCTAATTATTTTTAGCTCTTTATGTGTGCAATAGTTTGATTAAGAGTAGATTATTCTTTCTATTCGCTTTAGCGAAAACGTTTCTTAAAAGCGGTACAACAATCAAAGAATCTCAGGTAGTAGAACAGGAAACTAGGCAGCAATGTTTTAACTAATGTTGGAATAAAACAGGAGTAAAATTAGTAGAGTTATTTCTCTAGTTGTCTATAAAATTGCCTAAAGATGAACTTCTTAACCATGTATTGATAAGCAATTCAATTTCATGTGTTAGAGGTAGCTTTGCGCAATTTCTGTGTGAAAACCAATTAAGAACTCTTAAAAACTAGATTAAATCTATGAAAGTATTCAAATTCGGTGGTGCCTCTATTAAAGACGCAGCTTCTATCCAAAATGTTGTACAGATTATTCAACAATACCAAAAAGACAATCCTGTAGTTATAATTTCTGCGTCAGGTAAAATGACAAATGCCTTGGAAGAGGTGCTAGAAGCCTATATAGCTCAAAATGGGGAAGCAACTAAGTACCTGGATATTGTTCGAGCACATCATCAGCAACTCATGGATGAATTGTTTGAAGATCCAAATGCTTCTATCTATGCAGAGATCAATGACTTGTTTGTAGAAATAGAATGGATCTTAGAAGAAGAGCCACAAGAGCATTATGACTATATTTACGATCAGTTGGTCTCTTTTGGAGAATTATTTTCGACTAAGATTGTTGCGGCTTATCTCCAAAAGCAAGGACTGCCTGCAACTTGGTTAGATGTGAGAGATTGTATTGCAACAGACAATACTTATCGTGATGCTCAAGTTGAATGGGAATTGACAGAACAGAATATACAGAAAGTTGTCCCAGCTCTGCGTGAGAAAGGTTTGGTGGTTACTCAAGGTTTTATTGGTTGTACATCTGAGAATTTTACAACAACTCTAGGCCGAGAAGGATCTGATTACACTGCAGCTATCTTTGCATATTCTTTGAGTGCAGCGTGTATGGTGATCTGGAAAGATGTACCAGGGATTTTGACTGGCGATCCTAGAATTTTTGACAAAGTAGAAAAATTAGAGCGTATTTCTTATCAAGAGGCTATAGAAATGACTTATTATGGAGCGCAAGTAATTCATCCTAAGACATTGAAGCCATTACAAAATCGACAAATTCCTTTGTATGTCAAGTCTTTTATTGACCCAACAGGAAAGGGTACTATCATAGATAGTGCTCAGATAGAATCTTACCCACCTGTCTTGGTGGTCAAGAAGAATCAGGCTTTGTTGAGAATTGTAGCCAAAGATTTTCATTTTGTGGATGAAGCACGTTTTGCAAGCTTATTTCAGAAATTTTCAGCATATCGTGTAAAAGTTAATATGACACAAAACACTGCTTTGGCATTCTCTGTTTGTGTAAATAATGATCTTGAGAAAATAGAGCATTTTATTCAAGCAATCGAGGAAGACTACACCATTGAGAAAATCGATGGATTGAAGCTTTTTACGATTCGCTATGGAACACAGGAGATGATAGATCATTATGTAAAAACTAGTGATTTCCTATTAGGTGAGCGTATCTGGAATAATACACAATTGGTTGTAGATCAGAATTTGAAACTCTAAGTAAAATTAAAGCTCTTAACTACTGATTTATTCTGAAGTTGTTTAAGAGTTAGACTAAGTGGATAAAATCAATGAATTTGATGCTACAAAGATAATTTTTATTTGTAATAAATATAGACTTAATCATTCGTACCTTACAGCGCATCCAAGATATTGTCTAGAAAGTTTTGTTGAACATCTTCTATCTTGCTTTGTTCCAAGTGCGAATATTAAATATTAAATCTTAACTATAAAATTGTTTAAAACTAGCTGAATAAAATTCTCGAATCGTTTTATCACTCTATTATATTCTACCACAATAATAAATGTATGGCGACCATAAAATTTACATTTGAAGATAAAAATATACCTCCAGTAACTGCAACTGGTCTTTTGGGAGATACTCTTTCCGAAATCGCAGATGATCATCATGTACATATCAATCATAACTGTGGCCGTGTTTGTGCTTGTAGCACCTGTCATGTTTATGTAGAAACAGGAGACGAGGCCCTACAAGAAATTTCAGATAGAGAGGAAGATTTTATTGATAGAGCAATCAATCCTAGAATTGAGTCAAGATTAGCTTGTCAATGTGAAATTATAGAGGATGCTGAAGACCTAGTGATTGAAGTACTCGTTCCTGATCAGTCTAACATTATTGGACACGAACACTAAGTGTTTTGTAACCAAAATACGTGAATATTTGATTGAAAATATTCAAAAAATATATCACACAGTATTAAGCTGTAGGGGATAAAATTATAGGTTAAGGCTTGCCAGGTAGGTAGATAGGGGGCAGTCTAAATATTTGTATTGTACACCAGAATACTGAATCTGCAAAGCTATTTAAGGTTAATCTATAGTCAAAATCAGTATTAAGAATGGGGGTGTCTGAAAAGGCAAGTTTCGAAAAATAGAACCAAATAAAATTTTGGATTTTATTTTTTCTTTGTTGCGAGGGAATGAATTAGCTGCGCTGAGCCTTTCAGGGTTGCCTCGCCAAATAATATTCTATATCTTTCAGATTAGGGTAACCTTTTTAGACAACCTCATTCTTGACTATGGATCAGTATAATTAACCAACAATTGCCTGGTTAAATTAAAAAATACTTAAATAATCTTTATTAGAAGAAAAGGAGATTTATTCTTCATACTTTTTACCATTGTAGAGCAAGCTAAACATGATTTATGACTATCTAATTATTGGGCAAGGCTTGGCTGGAACGCTCTTAGCGTACGAGTTACAAAAAGCTAAGCAACAGGTTTATGTACTCGATCCAGATCATAACAAAGCTTCCTCAAAGATCGCCGCTGGTTTGGTTAATCCTATTACGGGACGTCGATTTGTGAAAAGTTGGCGTGTAGACGAATTGATTCCTTTTGCAGAGAAGTACTATACTCAAATGAGTCAGGATTTAGGATTTCCTATCTATTATCCTCGAAATCTAAGTATGTTGCTTTCCTCCCCTAAGATGCAGAATGATTGGATGCAGCGTTCTGCTGAGCAAGATGTAGAACAATATGTTGTCAACCAAGAGACCATTGATTTAACGGCTTATCGCAATATTTACAAGGATGTTTTATACCCATTAGAGTTTTATCCTGCAGCAAGGGTAGATATTAAAACCTTGATAGAAACTTATCGTGCAAAGCTGCTTCGGGATGGACGTTATACTTCTACTTATTTTGATTATAAGGCATTGAAATATAGTAAAATGCTAAGCTATAAGGGGATTTGTGCTTGGAAAATTATTTTCTGCGAGGGATATCAAGCTATCCATAACCCTTTTTTTAAATACCTACCTTTCAAGCCCGCCAAGGGAGAAGTTTTATTAGTTCGTATTCCTAACTACACTTTGAAGCACAAGTTAGTTAAACATGGTGTATTCATCATTCACTGGCAAGCAGATCTATATTGGATTGGGAGTTCTTATGATCGTAATTATACACAGGAAGAACCGACCAAAGTAGAGCAACAAGAGTTAATAGATAAACTAAAACGTGCCTTACGTTTACCTTTTGAATTGGTTGAACACAAAGCGGCTATTCGTCCTACAGTGCGCGACCGAAGGCCATTTTTGGGACGACATCCCAAACTAAAACAATTGCATATCTTTAATGGTTTGGGGGCGAAAGGTTCTTACTTAGGGCCTTATTTTGCACGTCAAATGGCTGCATTTCTCCTAGAAAAGGGAGAATTAGATACAGAAGTTGATATTAATCGTTATTTCAGTAAGTATTTTGTAGAATAGTCTGCGAAGGCCTTGCTTTGCAGAACCCTTTGTGGTTTACAGAAAAGTATAGAAAGTCACGGACTATTATCTATAAAGAAAGTATACTTAATCCCGAGGAATATCTAGTTTGACAGATTTCTTAGGGAGGTTTACCTTGTTAGATTCCAAAATATTATGTAATTTATTCTCAGCTTTAAGTAGTTGGACAAATAAAATTATATGAATTGTGTTAGAGAAGATTATCCACCTACTGAATTCTGTTAACTACTTAATATCAAAGAAGATATGCGCAGGAATATATTTTGGATAATTTGTTTATGTCTACATGGATTAATTCTCTTTGCACAAACAGAAGTTAGAGAGCAATCTATTTATTTCGAATCAGGATCATATCAACTAAATACTGAAGGAAAAGAGGTATTAGATGCCTTTTTATTAGAATTGGATCAGTTACCTGACTTTGATCTAGACTTACGAGCATATACCGATGATGTAGGAGATAGTGAAGCAAACAAACGCCTAGCAAAAAAGCGGGCAGCATCTGTCAAAGAGTATTTTAACAAAAAAAGTATTTATCCAACCAAGAGTGAGCTCTCAGAAGCAAGGGAGTTAAATATGGATAATATTGATCCTACCAACATGAAGAGCACAGAGGAATTGAGAAGAGAGAACCGTAGAGTAGATATTTTAGTCTCTATTTTTGCACCAACGTCACTCAAGGAATGTCTGTATTATTTTGAGAAAAGAGATATTGATTATTATACAATCAACGCAACACGGTTCAATACAGTTAACCTAGAAAAAGGAACCACACTTGAAATTCCTGCAGATGCTTTTGTTAGTACTAATGGAAGTTTGATTCGAAAAGTAGTGTTAGGGGTAAAGGAAGTTAGAGGAAATGGCGATGCGTTTATCAATAATGTTGGTACCCTCTGTAGAGGACGATTATTGCATAGTCAAGTTCAGTTATGTATCAAAGCTTATTCTGAGTCAGGGGCTTTATTGAGATTGAGAGAAGACCGTCCTATTCGGGTCAAGATTTACACAAAAGGAGATCTGCATCCTGATACCCGCGTATTTATAGGAACTGTAATTGATAACGTTAAGGACCGTTTAGATTGGCGAATGACAAATGCTATAGATATACAGAGTGAGACACCTTTTGCTACAGATTTACCTCCTTATTTTTATGGAGTATCGAGTCTCCAACCTATTGAAGAATTGACATTTGATCAGCTCAAGTTACCAGCTTTTCCTACACGTGTTCCTGCTCCTAATGCACCGAAAGAACCTGTTTTGCGTTTGGAGGATAATCCTAAACCTGTCTACGATGCGGTGTTGGCAGCTTATGAACGTCAGCAAGGAGAGAGTAAGAAAAAGTATGAGGAACGGATAAAACGGGTCTATGACCAACGAATGACGATTTATAATGAGAAAACTACCCTAAATCAGTCTAGACAAACAAAATATGAGGAGGATATGGTAAAGTATCGCAGTGATTTACAAAAGTATGAAGATAACAAGAAGAAATATGCTGCATATTTACAAAAATTTATTGATCTAAAATCGTCACTCACTCAGCAAAGATCCATCTTTGAAGAACAGTTAAGCGAAATTCATATCCCTGAACGTTGGACTAATGAAGAATTACTGTATTTGGAAAGAATGTCTAAAAAACTTGAGGTATACCACACTTATTTGAAGAAGGAGGCTAAGTTGCATCAGCTTACACAGGCTGCCAAAGAGTTAGAGACTTATTCCTTCTTGGATAACGAAAAATTCAATCTTGCCAATAAGCAATGGAAGTCATTAGCGACAATTGTTAAACAAAATTATGAGACGTTTAATCGTCAAAAGATTGATCGCAGAATTACTACGATTAACGACTATATGGAGAATATCGGAAATAAGGAGAGTTCTGAAGATAATGAGTGGAAAACACGAAAATTCTCTACAGATGTTCGATCTGTACAAGATTACGTCAAGTTGTTTAATAAAAATGCAAGTGAGTACAATGATTTATTGGAGAAAACAGATTTGCAAAGTATTTTAGATGCATTAGATCAATACAGAGATCGTTTAGAACAGAGTTATGATAGGGTAGTGGAAGAGAAAAAACGTAAAGGTATGCTTAAGGATAGTGGTGGGCAACATAAACACAGTATTAAAATTACAAAATTGGGCTGGATTGCCTTTCAACGCTTTTTGAAAAATTCTATGTCTACACAGATAACTGTAAAAATTCCTTTTCCTGAGGATCGGAGTACGCGTTTCTACTTGTTTACTAAGAAAACACAGTCGGTTATTCCTCTGTATCCAAATGGACGAGGAGTTTATGCCAATACCTTAAATGGTGGATTGGATATTGCTAGTGAGGTGGATATTATTGGTCTACGTGTAGAGGGCGAGCATGCTAAGGTATATCAAGGGAAGTCTACCTTACGCGATTTGCATACTATCAAACCTGAGTTTAAGACGATTAAGCTGAATCAGATGCGTGCTTTGGTGAATAAGCTGAATGCCATGCCTTAAATAAAGAGTTAGTTATTAAGTAAAGTAACTAATAATCAAGTACTTATAAGGTAAGTTTAAAAAGAAATTTACTTCATAGAGCCCTTCGGGGTTTTTTGGTCACCTTTTGCGCAATGGCAAAAGGTGAGAGAAGAAACATGCTTAATACTGAACCACGAAGTGCTCTGCGAAGCAAACCTCCCTAAATTAGCCTACATCAAATTACGGTTACACCCTACTGAAACAGCCTACCTAATAGGAGCTACATCATAATTTTTCATTTTTAACTGTTTATTTTTCATTCATTCCGCCCTAAGAGTCCCAAATCAACCTCATATTTAGCATCAATATAATTGAGAATATATTCACAACGTGCTAGATATTTCTTCTTATTTCCAAGAATCTTAAATATGGCAACAAACTGACGATAGAAGGGAAACCAATTGTCAAAATTTAACCCAAAATCCTTCATGATTTTTCGAGGGAGTGCTTCCACCAAGCGAATTAGGTTATAGACACTTTGAGCGGCAATTGCAAATAATAGAATCTTCTTATCTTGCGTTTTCAATTTGGAATGATTGAAATAGATAAAAGGTACTTTATCAAATTGCTGATTGAACCACAAATGCGGTAAAAAATAACCTGCAAAGGAACTAAAGATAAAGGCTCTAGAGCCATCTTGAATAGAAATAATCGTTTTATTTTTGGATATAATAGGAACGGTTTTATTCTCTTCTCGTAGAAGATGCCCTGTACAATTGATCAACCAACTTCCTTCTTCAATAGCTTGTTTTTGACCACTTTTGAACTGCATCAATAAAGCTCCATTTTCCTCTTTTACATCTTGCAAATACTCATAAAGGACCTGGTCGGTGGCATCCATTACAGTACTTACTTCTTCAGGAGAGAGAATACCCAAAAAGGTTTGTCTTGCTTTGTGGAACGGATTCAGGGCATATTTCTCAATGACATGATCAATAGCTGGATCTAGATTGTCTTCTTCAAAATTTGTAACTAGACTAAGTAGAAAGTTAGTCAAACTTCGTCCCGCCCAATACTTCCGCATTCCCTTAGGAAAAGCAATATCTCGATTAATGAAAAAAGTACCTCTGCCTACCAAAAAATTGATTTTCCGATTCGGGTTTTGTGTCAGAATCTGATTGGCTACGTCCATACTAGTCTTACCTCCACCAACCATATAAATTGGTTTATCATCATTGGCAACCTCAGTCGTCATAAGAATTTTATCTTCCGGAGCAATAGATCTTACTTTTGGACTGCTGAGTTGTAGAACCGTATTAGGTTTGATATTTAGACCAATAGCATTGATGCATCTTTTTGCTCGAATAATTAAAGTTGAATCATCATTTGTCGATTTCAATTCAATTTGAGCTTCATGACCATCAGTAGTTTCGATCTCATGATAACTTTTGGATTCATAAGCAAATCTCTCTACAATATTATATCGACTTTTTAGCTGCTGATAGCAATGACTAAGATGCTCTACTACTTCCTGTCCTGTGGCTAGGTAACGTGCATCTTTGTCCCAATTCCATTGGTTATTGCCTACCGTAAAGAAAGGATGTGGCTGGTGCAAACGTACAAAGGGATAAGTTGTATTCCACATTCCACCTACAGCTTTTTCCTTTGGTCGCTTATCTACAACAATAATTTTACTTTTTTCATTGAGATACTGAACGGAGCTATTCAGTGCATTGAGTCCTGCTATTCCTAAGCCTATGATACATAAATCACAGTGCTCTATTTGATTGGTTGTATTATCCATTTGATTAGTTTTATGCTTTCTCTTGTTTAGAACAAAAATAAACAGATGTACAAAATAACTAAACTTGGAGAGAAATTTCTACTTAAGAAACCTTAATTCTTTCTTTGTATTCAATGATAGTTCGTTGATTTAATGAAGTTGTTTAAAAATCCTCTGAATTTCTGCATTAAATCTAATTCTTAAACAACTTCGATGAGAATATCTATGAAAATCTAACCCAATCTACATTATAATTCTTAGTTTTTGGATTTGTTGAGTACTTCGTAGTTTATTCTTTTACTCATAACGTAGCGACTCAATAGGATCCAAACGTGCAGCTTTTAATGCGGGATACAAACCAGAAATTAAGCCTACTCCCAAACACAATCCAATTCCCAAAAACATCCATGCCCAAGGCACAATAAACGAACTACCAATAGATAAGGAAACTAAGTTACCTACCAAAATCCCCAATAAAATTCCAAGTAATCCACCAATTTGGCAAATCACTACAGCTTCGGTCAAGAACTGAATAAGAATGTGACTTTGAGTAGCCCCTAGAGATTTACGAATACCCACTTCTCGTGTTCGTTCAGTCACAGAAACCAACATAATATTCATCAGACCAATAGCTGCACCCAATAAGGTTATAAAACCTATGAAAATAGCAGCTAGTTGTATTGTGGCAGTATTATCAATGATCAAGGAGATGAGACCATCACTCTTTTGAATTTCAAAATCATCTTCTTTACCAAGTGGGATTTGTCGAACCTTACGAAAAATTCCTTGAGCTTCCGAAATAGCCATATCCATGATTGTAGCGTCGTTTACAGCCACAGAAAGATTATAAGAATTAGTTTGGGAACCAAAATATTTGCGCAAGGTATTAAGTGGAATTAAGACAATTCGATCCCCAAAGAAGGTAGAGCTTGATCCTTTTTCCTCCAAAACACCAATCACACGATACTTGATATTTCGTATAGAGATATATTCACCCAAAGCCTTTTCCGCTTTACCATCAAAGAGCCGATCTACGACTGCTGTACCAATGATTGCGATATTTCGACCATTTTCAGCTTCTACTTGAGTTACATTTCTACCCAAAGCAAGTTTGTAACCTGCTACATCTACATAATTTTCATCAATACCATAAGCAGCAATATTGGGGCTACTTTCTTCATCTTCATAAGCCACCACAGCACCCATAGATCCCAATGCCGATACAGAAACTTTAGCAGGATAAGTATATAAGTTTTTGAAATTAACAGCTTGTCGAAAGGAAATAGATGCTCCAACAGTTCTACGTTTTCCCCGTCGACCACCACTCACACCCGTTCCTTTCTTAATGATATTGAAGGTATTGGTTCCCATACTCGCAAAGTTCTCTGTCAGAGAACTTTTGATGGCCTCTATAGAGGTTAAAATTCCTACTAAAGCCATAATCCCAAAAGCAATCATTAGGAAGGTAAGTGTTGTTCGCAAGGCGTTAGATCGGATGGAACTTAGAGCAATGCGTATGTTTTCTATAGCAACCATAATATATTAAAAATAATCTGAGGAAAACTTTCAATTATCCTTAAAAAAGTGTATTATATTTCTTGTCTATCTGACTATAATTTCAAGACAACTTCCTTATAAAAATAAGAAGCTTGTGCGGCAAAGACTAAAAAAATCGACTAAGTATAGTTTTTGTTCTATTTGTAAGCTGCATTTTGCTTCTTGTATCTGTCAAGTGCTAAAATTATAATGCTTATGAAAAGCCTAACCTTCCTTTTTGCGATTTTGTTTTTAGGAATACAATTTTCTCAAGCACAGGACAAAGATAATGCTTCTTATATTTTGCGCCCAACTATCGTGAAGATTAAGTTCCCAGAGGAAGTAAGTGCCAAGAGAACCAAGCCTATATCCAATAAACATCAATATTATTTAGATAATATGAAAGAAAATGACATTAGTCTAGTTAGGGATTACGAAAATCCAGCTATATTGTATGTCAAGGGCAGAGGCTCTTTAAATCATGTAGAAATCTACAGAAAAGATGCCGCAGAAGGTGATTATCCAATTATTGATGAAACATTCAGAGGGGTAGAGTTTCAGCAAATTAATTTATCCCGTCTGGGAGACGGTGAGTATATGATTAAGGTAATTTCTCCTCATAATATTAGTGAAAACTTTTTGGCACTAAGCACGAACGTAAAAGAATAGAGAGTCTTCGACCAACTAAATAAACTATCTTGACTAGATTCTATATTTGAATAGTTTGTAATGTTTTTAGTGGATGAAGGTGGCAATAAAGTCAACCCTTCTACAGTAGCTAATTTGGATTTACAGGATCTCAAGAAACAAAAAAACAATAATTAGGGTTAACTAATCATGACCAAGTACTCAATCTTTATCAAATCTCGAAGTACTCACAGAAATCAATATTAAAATAGGTGCTGTGATAAAATTTTGAATTCATCAATAAGAATCAGAACAATTCTCCTATGTCGTCCAAATCGATCCATATTTAAAGGTCAAGAGTAATATATTTTCTCAAATCAATATTGCTCTAAAAACACTGTATACATCGTGAAAAGTAGTTTATTAAGCGTCCTGCTGAGCATTTTTTGTGTTTATGCTCATGCTCCTTTACAGGCACAAGATGATATTCCAATTATCCAATCTAAGATATCTGAAAATGATAAAACCAATAAAACACATGCTTTATTAGAACATGATTCGACAGGATATTATGTTATGCGATTCAATAATGCTATGAATTATGCAGAAATTGAGCATTATGATACTCTTATGCGCCGCATTAAAACCTATCCAGTTACAAAAAAATATAGGGGATATGTGGGAGCGATAAGTATAGATACCTCATGGTATTTGTTGTATTTCAAGTATAGAGAAAACTCAACTACAAAGGCCTATGAGGAAGTAAGTTTATTTGCTAGTCGCATCAACAAACAGACCTTTCAGTTAGAGAAAGATTCTATAGTGTTGATTCCTCCATTCAAGATGGAATCTAATTACTATAAAGGTAATTTTGCGGTTTCTCCAGATGGACAGAAAATTCTAGTATACGATTATGAAGAAGAGGGAGATATAGACGGAGTACGAGGATTGACTAATGAGATTAATGTCCGGGTCTTTGATCATAATCTAGAACAACTTTGGGAAAGAAAGGTAAACTTGGCACCTGTGGGGAGAGTTAAACGTGTTGTGGCTATCAAAAAACTGCGTGTGAGTAATAGTGGAGAGGTAGCTATTCTAACGGATATTTTTCGTAACCAGCGTTCTTATTCTATGAATAATATTACGGCAGATCCTACTTTGTTTTTTGTAGGCAAGGAACCTGAAGATTTCTTTAGATATACCCCAAGTTTAGGGGAATACTTCTATAACCAGATCAACTTTACTTTTGATGATGGTGGCAATGTCGTTTGGTTTGGTTTTTATTCTAGACACAAGTATTACCAACAAGCAGGAATCTTTTATATCAAAATCAATGCAGATAGAACCAAAGTCTTGGTCAAAAAACAACATGAGTTTGATAAGGAATTTGTAATGCAGGTCATGCATCGCAAACGGATGCCTAAGATGATAGAACCTCGCTCATTCAAGTTGACACACTGGAGAAGAAGTGAAGGGGGAAGCTTGACCATTAGTGCAGAACATCAGCCTTATGGTTTGCACAATTTCCGTAGCCATGGTGTAATGCTCTTTCAATTTGATAGCCTAGGAGAAATCAGTTGGAAACGTTATGTTTATAAGCATGCAGACTATGCACAGAAATTTAAGCGGTTTATGTCTCATTATTTATTTACACAGGGGACAGATACTTATATGGTCTACAACAATGGGATTTACTCGGATGGTTTTGCTCGTGTAGTCAAGATAGATAAAGAAGGTAAAATGCGCCGCCGTGTTTTTGTATTGTATAATAATCAAACAGAGATTTTTACACCTAATGTTGCTACTCTATTGAGCGATCGAAGACTATTTTTATCCTTTGAGGAGCGCTTTTTTCAAACTTATCGCTTTGGAGTCTTAGATTTTGTTAAGATTTTTGAACCCGATCCAAAGTAGTGCTTAGGGGGAGTTTATTTTAAGTCAAGTGTTTGATAATTAGTGATCTATGAGTATTTTTGAAGGAGGGTTTAGCTTCGCTGAGCCCTCTCGGGGTAGCCTTGTGCTAATAAAAAATGAATGTCTAAATTTTATTTGGTTTTACCTTTTTAGACATCCCCTGTTTTGGCAAAGCTTTTACCTAAGTTACGCTCTGCCCATGGATATTTTTGGAAATGACTGACCCAATAATAGCAAAATAAGGCAATGAGTGTTCCCAAAATAGCACCAGCAAATACATCTTTAAGAAAATGCTGAACTAGATAAATTCGAGAGATACCTACTAAAACAGCTGATAAGAAAAATAACATTTTTTGCCAATGGTGGTTGCTGATTAATAGCCACAAACCAAAGAGTGCAAAGGCTGAAGTGGTATGTCCCGAAGGAAAACTATTGTGCCAACCCTTGTTGAGATGTACACCTTCTACAAAGGTGAGTAATTCAGGTTTATGAATCACTTGTGTAAAATAAGTGTAGGGGCGAACATGGGCAAAAAAAGCCTTTAGTCCTGTACTCACTGCGACCACAGTAATTCCTGTGAGGATGGTCCCTAATGCGTAACGGTAAGCAGTAAACAGCCCTGTGATTAAAAGACCTAGGTAGAGAAAGCCTTCTCCTAATTTGGTTGCCCAAATGAAAAAAGTATCCCAAAATGGATGCCGCGATTGTGCAAAAAAAACAATGATATCACCTTGTTCTATTTGGCCCAAAAGGATTAGACAGCTTCCTAAAAAGCTAGATAATAAGACTAAATAAATCCAATTTTCTCTTGCAATTACACTCATACTACATACATTATTTAAAGAAATGGTTCTTCGATATTTTTTTGGGAGCTCTTTTTTAGACATGCTATTAACCTGCTGTATTTTTTTTCTTGAAAATTTTCCAGTTCCAAAATTTCCACCACTGATTTTTATCCTTTTTTGTAGTTATAGTTTCCTCCTCCTTCTTATTCTCTAGACGATGAATTTCTTCCGGACTTAAGGGTTCGATATAGTCACCATCAGCAAGCTCTTCTTCTTTGTCTGTATTGGGATTTTTGTCTTCAGACATAGGTGCAAGAGGCTCTTCTTTAGCTGGTTTTTTATCTTCTACTATTGCAATAATAGGTTCATTATCAATAGAATTATTGTCTTTTGAAGAAGTATTTCGTTGATGCTGCAAAAACCAACTGTAGAGCTCAGGCATCCGAAAGGCGCGAATAGCCTCAGAGTGTCCCCAATCGTTTCTGATCGTGAACTTAACTTCTTTATTGCCTGCTGCACGAATAGCTTTTACCATTTTTTTAGATTCCTCAATTGGTACAGGCTTATCTTTACTACCATGAAAAACCCAGTGGGGTAAGTTTTTTAGATTTTCTGCATCTTTAGTTCTTCCTCCACCTGCTACTGGAGCAACAGCTGCAAAACGGTCAGGATGAGCGCCTGCTAGGTACCATGCACCGTAGCCTCCCATACTCATACCTGTTAGATAGACCTCTTGCTGGTTAACTCGGTAGTTATTTTCCGCATAATCTAAAATCTCAATGAGTTTACTGTTTTCCCAACCTTTTTGACACTGTGGGGCAATTACAATAAAGTCTAGTTCTAGACCACGAATAATTTCATAAATTACACCATAACGTTTTACCTTTTCAAGATCTGTTCCCATAATGGAACGACCATGCAGATACATCACAAGTGGATATTTCTTTTTCTTGTTGATCTTATCATGATACCCCTTAGGATAGTGTACCCAATATTGATAGGGGAGTGTTTTATTTTTTACAGCTTGTATATCAGGTTCATCTTGAGCTTGCATTGCTACTTGAACAAAGAATAAACCGATTAGGATAACTAAAAACTTATACTGAATCATAAAATAATAGATTTAATAATCTCTTTTATCAATAGTTCGCAGATTGTAACTTCGTTGAGCCCTTCGGGTTTTTTATTTAACAAGGCAAAGGTTCTGCTCAATACTCGTAGGTATTATGGTAGGTTCTTTAACAAAGTTAAATTGAATAAAAGGCAATTTATCGCCTAAAAAACTACTTGAATAAGCTTTATTAACTATAGTAATATTCACCTATGTAGGATGTAGGTTACAGAGTATTTAAGAGGATAAAAAGTAATCACAAAATAGATAAGTAGGTTATCCAAAAAATATCCTGATCATTTATTATAAACAATCAGGATAATGAATTTAGTATTTTTGCCTAGAATTTTTAAAAATTAAGCTAAGCTCTTAGAAGGATTCTTCAATATTATCATCTATATCTAGCATATGTTTTTCACGCTCTTCAAAACTTTTACGTGAGTAATCAAGAGGATTATCAGCAACCTTTCTTTGTTTACTCATATTTATTTCCTCTTTACTTTCAAGATTAACCTTGGAAATTTCGTTTCCAATTACATAACCTTCGACCAGTTGTTGTTGAACATTATTCATGGCATTAGGAGAATAAGGAACCAAGATAGCACTATTTTTTTCTCCAATATCTTTGATAGTGTCATAATGTTGAGTCATCAACACAAATTGCATGATTTCACTAGAAGATACTCCACTCAAGGTACTTTGAAAATCTTTTACCGATTCTGCAAAACCATCAATAATTGCTAGACGCTGCTTTGCCACACCTTCTCCTTGCAGGCGTTTACTTTCCTTGTCTGCCTCTGCATCTTTAATCTTAGCTTGTTTACGACCTTCAGCATCTTCCAATAGTGCTTCTTTATTACGTCTTGCAGCATTGATTCGGTTCATTGATTCTTTCACCAAAGGATCAGGATCAATATCCGTAATCAAGGTTTTCACAATTTGGTAACCATACTGATCCATATGTTCCGATAATTCAATTTTTACTGCGTCTGCAATATCATCTTTACGTGCAAAAACATCATCTAAGTCTAATTTTGGAACCTCCGCACGCACCACATCAAAGATATAAGACGAAATCTGTGAGTAGGGATCTTCTAGCTCATAGAAAGATTCTTTGATTTTGCTTTTCATGACCTGTACCTGTACCGAGATTTGTAATTTGACAAATACATTATCCTTTGTCTTCGTTTCTACAGTTACATCCATTTGCTGAATTTTTAGATTAATTTTTCCAGCAATAGAGTCTAAAAATGGTAAAACAAAGTTGATACCTGGATTTAGAATCCGATTAAATTTACCTAAACGCTGCACAATTTTAGCATTACGTTCTTCTACTACTTTTACAGACATCATAATCAGGAGCAAGACTATAACACCTGGGATGATTAATGGTAACATATGTTGTTATTTTTTAAGTTGTAAGTAATCTTAATTCGTGGACTTTTTGTAGCTGTTTGATAATTTAAAACTGTATATATTAGTTTTGTTTGCAATGTTTTGATTATCAGTGCTTAATAAAGAGTAACGAACTGTTAAAGTAAGTGGGGTGTATTAAGATTGAAAGTCTATTTTTCAATAACTTTGGCACTTAAGTAGGTGGACGTAATTAATTTTATAATAACCCCGAAGGGCTCAACGAAGTTAATTCACAAGATTTTTTGATGCTGAACGAGGCGAAAAACGTAGGGATAGCCACGAAGTGGACAGAGGCGAAGCCGACTAGTGGCAAGCTCTGCTGCCACCCAGGGCTATCACGAGGCTTTTTAACAAAGTTCAGCGCAAACCCCGAAGTGCTCAACGAAGTTAACTCACAAAAGTTAGCTTCGCTGAGTCTTTCAGGATTAAATACAAAACAATTGTATCTAACTACTTACTTACGTCAACAATGAACGAAATTTCATTCTACAGTTAGAATTTCATTCAACTATCTTTGTGTAAAACGTTGCGTTGCCTAAAAGTAGTATTTTCTGCTTAAACAATGAGCTGAGTTCTTATATTTTATTTTAATTTATAGATTTTGAAAAATCCCCCTAGACTTAGATTCTATTAAAATCAACAAAATATCATATAAATAAAAACTAATCATATTTAATCTCAAAGCTTGCATTACACTCTATTTAGTAGTCTGTAATATAAATTTTGATGCATAATACTGAACATCCCTACTTATTGATCATAACAATCTGATTGTCCTCTACCCTAAAAGATACAATACTCTTACCATCCTCAATACGTGCACCACGATCCCCTCTCATATAATTTGTAACAACAACATCATATTGATCTGACTTTATCAGATTAAGAGCAATATCTGAAAAATAAGGGTCATCTGGATTGGACAACACCGCTTGTGTGTGTTCTACTTTTCCACTCTTATTCATAACTGCTGCACAAACAACTTCCTTATTCGTACCAAGGTAATAAATCCCCTTGTAACTCATCGTAAAATCCTTTTCCATATTGGTTTTGAAGAAAACTAAGTAGTTTCCATTAGGCAGTTGAGACTTGAAGAGAAGCATAGCTTTTGTATCTCCTATTTTGATAGCCCCATTCTGCTTAATCTCTTCACCAGCAGAAAAGTAAGTTTCCTGAATAAAGTCCTGAATATTATTAATCACTACACCATACTTTTTCTCTTTATAGTATTGCTCTATCAACGCAGTATTTAGCGAAGAACTCTCATAAGAACTTGGATATTGTGCATCTGCAAAGGCAGCTAAAAACCCTACAGCTGTCTTGGGTTGAGTTGTCTTAGGACTTAGTTTGACAACAAGTTTCTTGTCTTTGCCAGTCCACTCCCCTTCCCAAAGGTTACTTTCTAGATTGGGTTTGAGCATAAACTCTTCACTAGTATTCTTTTCATAATTTGTATGAGTTAATCTCCAAGGTCCATTTTCTGATTCTCCTCTCAAATCAATACTTTTTCCCTTTGAGGATTCATAACCATATGCACCCAAACCATCCTCCTCCGAATTCTGAGCAAAGTATAACCATATTTTTAAATCATCTACTGTACCTTCGTACCAGTTTCCATAACCTAAGTTATCTCCTATCTTGGGCACTTCTGGAACAGGAGCTGGAGCAGATATAGAGGCATTTGCTTCATTATTTTTTGAAATAGCGTCCTGTTTCGTATTACTAACCTTTTGATCGCTCGAAGTATTTTGAGAAGTCTCAACATCTTGATCTGTCTTAGAACCGCCACAAGCTCCTAAAATCAAGCTAAAGCTTAATAAATAAATTAATTGGCTTAGTGTATTCATTTTCATAGTTTATATTAATAGTTCGTTGATTAAAAAATTATAAATTCTCTTTTCAAATAAGTCCCTATACCTCAATCCTCACATAAGTAACTGAGTTAATCAATTACTATCATTTTTTGGCTGATGCTTTGGCTCTGTTTTCCATTCTCCACAGTGAGCCGATAAAAATAAACCCCTGCTGGAATACTTTTTCGATTCCAAACATAACTATATTCTCCTTCATCTTGTGTAGCATCAACTAAAGAGGTGACTTCTTTACCAAATAAATCATAAATTTTCAGTTTTACCTCTAATGTCTGACTTAAATAATAACGGATATTTGTCTGGGCAGAAACAGGATTGGGATAATTATTGATTAATTCAACTCCCAAATACTGAGTATTTTTTTGAACAGGATTAGCTATGGCTACACAATCATCTGTAATATCAGAACAGTAAGCTCTTTTGACTAATGTACAATCCAAAATAAAAGGATTGGGTTGATTAGATTGTAATGGTGCAATAGCCAAATTACGATTCCATTCTTTAGCATCTACAGGATCAAAAATATGCCACTCGCATAGTTGTGCACGCATTCCGCTAAAAAAACTAGGATCAGCTGCATCTGCTTCTGTTCGATACATGGTGTAGAAATAAAACATTGCTCTAGCTACATCCCCCTTATGATCGTGAGGTGGTTCAAAAGATACGCCACTGATTCGTTTACTACATTTATGCAGATCAATAGGTGAAGGTGGAATAGTATCATATTCTTGATCTAAGTAAAACCATTCGTCTGCAGCTGTGTCTTGAATATTGGCAAAAGGTGAATTTCCGCGCGCTGAATTGGTTCCTGCTCTAGTTGGAAACAAATGATGTAAATCTCCCTTTGGATTTCCACTATTTGCTCCCTTACTTCTAGGGAAAGTGTGTTCAGTATTAATCCCATTTACATTACCCCCATCAAATACATAAGTAGAGGGATCTTGGGTAGGATCTACATATAGTTTAAGCCCTGTGTATACACAGGTAACTGTATCATTGACATTGTGTAAAACTGCTATTAATGTATCCTTTGCCTCCCCATAGTTTAGTACAGAGTCTGGTTTGTACTGTGCAACTAGCGAATCTATTAGTGTTTGTCCTGTCAAGTTAGGTAGTACATCTTGTTGGTATTGTGCAACACTAAGTTTTATGCTTACCAAGCATAAAATTTTAATAAGTATTAGTTTGTTCATAAAAAAATCGATTTGTAAAGGTGATGATTAGTTAGTTCCAACTAATTCACAACTTTGGCTATTAAAGTTAGGATAGAATTATCTTTCTTTGAGAGAATATCTTTTTATTATTAGCTCCTATATTATTTCGCAAATCATTAGAGTGATAGTTCCTTTATTTTTAATCTCACTGAGTACTGCCTGATTAGTGAAACTAAAAACCTGAGAACTATTGCTAAACAGGTTCTTGATAACCTTGGAGTAAAAATATTATTTTTTTGAAAAAAAATGGAATCTACAAATCTACTTAAGAATAATTTACAAAAGCTTAATAAAATACTTCAAATGGAATTAATTTGATTTTTTTGAAGTTAGTAAGTTGGAGCTACTCGCAATGAGCTTTAAGATCAATAATCTATCATTCCTTAGTGCATAGGTTTTTAGTTCTACTGACTACTTCTTGGACTAGCTTTAACCATCCTTCTAGTATTCATAAATAATTGATAACCAAAAGGACATAGGATTTTATAAAAAAAACCTAGCTATCAAACAGTAGAAAGTCAACGAATTATTAATCATCATAAAGTAACTTAAATTTCCTCGTCATGAAAAAAAAACATTCCAAGCGTAAGTACCAATCCATCAAAGTAAAAGTGGATATCGAAACGGCTTTAGGAAGAGCACATCGAGAACAGTACCTAGAAGAAAATCCTCATGGTTTTCGAGCGATCAAAAAAGTGCATAAGAATAAGCAAGCCTACAACCGCAAAAAGAAACATAAAAAAGCATCATCTTACTCCAGTGTAGATGATGCTTTTTTTATACCCATTGTGAGCAATTTATTTTATTCTTCTATGAATAGGAAATAATCATTGTAAGTAATTCCTCCCCAAATTCCCAGTCCACCTTCTACATTTGATTCTATACGCACATAAGATCCAAAAGGCCCTTGTGATCCAGTATTATACTCATAAGTCTGCCAAAAACGAAAATGGGGTTGATCCAAAGTAGCAAAACGAACAGTTACAGTATCTCCTCTCCAAAAATAACCAAAAGTCTCTAAGTCAAACTCAGAAGTAATGGGTTGTCCTCTTGAAACAGGAAATTCTACTACCTGTCCATCTACAATCTTATCATCTGCTACAGAAGCATTGAATCCTTGCGGATACATCATCTCTGAGTTTCTACGTGTAAACACTCTATAATAGTTTTCAACACTTACAGGATCTTGAAATTGAAGTCGAGTTTCTACCAAAGAATCATTCTCAGGAAAAGAAGGATGATTTAAATAATAAACCGAATCTAAGGGTACAGCATCGGGAACCTTTGTAGTAGCTGTCACCGATTGACCTCCTACAGTTACATTCAGAGTATAGGTTTTACCGATTTCACCAGTCATTGACGGCTGTCCACTGAGAATACTCAAATCCGTGTAAACACATAATTCTAGGTCTTCTTCTCCTTCTGTCAATTCTCCCAGGCCTAAACCCTGTAATACGGGCTCTTTGAGTGTAGAATCAATCTCCCATAAGTCACTCAAACAAATCTCTGTCAAAGTCACTTCTCTAGTTCCGTCAGAAACTGTTACCTCTGCATCATGAATTAGTAAATCATTCAAAGCATTCTGATCTAAAGTAGCTAAGTAAGGACTACTCCGTGTCAAAATTACATAAGGCGGAATAGGCAATGGACCATTTTCAATATATCCCTCTACTACTATCTCAGGTTCATCAAAAGCAGTAGGCATATTTTCCCATTCTTGTTCGCAGGCAACAAGGGTAATTAGGATGCTCAGTGTGGAAAAAAGAAGTGTGAGTTTTCGATTCATTACTTGGTGTATTTAAATACTATTTTGGACAAAACAACTGTAAAACAATTAGGAAATTATATAGTTGTACATACACTCATTTTTCGAACAAAATAAATACCAAAAGTGCTTCAAATTCAGTATATAGAGTGTACATTGATTGTTGATTTTTTAATTTTCTAACAAAAATTGAAAAATATTTTTTCTTAATAATTGATAATCAATGTTTTACAAGATTTTAACTAATTTCAAATCACCTTTGATTATCAATTAGTTACGAAAACCTACGAACTATTATTGATTATAAAACTGTAGTTTTATGATCAACCCTCTACAAACGGCTATATATAGCTTTTATAAGCAAGTATATATATATATAATTAACATTAATCTTAGAAAAACTGCTAAGCTCTATCAAAATCTATCTTTTTATGCTACAAAAAACATACTTTATCTTATGCTTATTGATTCTAATCAAAATGGGACAAGTAAATGCTCAACACTATGCAGAACCACAACTGTTTCAGATTCAATCGGCACATACAGATTGTGTACACCCTTATTGTCAACATCACAAACAAGCTCGACACCTAACAGATTACAACAAATCTGTATCTCCCAATATTGACTACAATGATAGAAGTGATACTATTGATATTTTGCATTACACACTCCATCTAGATGTAACAGATTTCAGTGGTGGAGTACTTGTTGGTGATGCAATTGTTCGTTTCACTCCAAAAATAAACAACCAAAGTACACTTACATTGGATTTATGGAACTATACTATTGATTCTATTGTGCAAAACGGTCAACAAACTACTTATTCTTATAACGATTCCTTGCTCTATGTCAACTTAGACAACCCATTGAATATAAACGATACGAGTGAAGTTCGCATTTATTATCAAGGAGTTCCACCAGTTGATGCTTCTGGTTTTGGAGGATTCTATTTTCAAGGTGATTATGCCTACAACATGGGAGTTGGTTTCTTATCTAACCCACATGTAATTGGTCGCACTTGGCATCCCTGCTTCGATAACTTTGTAGAACGTGCTGCCTATACTTTTCACATTACCAGCCCTCTGGATAAGCCTGCTCACTGCAACGGAGTCCTCACCAACACAGTCGTTAATTCAACAAGTCAAACGCGCAGCTGGGAAATGACAGAACCCATTCCAAGCTATTTAGCCTGTGTAGCTGCTGCACCTTACGAAACGATTACAGATACCTACAATGGAATTGAGGGTATAATTCCTATAGAACTAGTTGCTCAAGCATCTGACACCAATAATCTAAAAAATTCATTTAGCAACTTAGATAAAGCCATTGAAACTTTTGAATATTGGTTTGGAAAACATCGCTGGGCAAAGGTTGGCTATTCAGTGGTTCCTTTTACAGGAGGAGCAATGGAACATGCTACTAATATTTCTTATCCTCTGTTCGCTGTAAATGGTGGAAACACTTATGAGACGCTCATGGCGCACGAACTAGCACATTCTTGGTGGGGCAACTATACAACCTGTGAAACTGCTGAAGATATGTGGATAAACGAAGGTATGGCAAGCTATTGTGAACAATTATTCTTGGAGCAAGCCTATGGCTGGGAGGCCTACATTAATGAAGTCAAAAGCAACCATTACACAACCATGACATCTGCACATACTCAAGAAGGTGGTTATCTAGCTGTTTCAGGTATTCCTCATGAATATACTTATGGTCAACACGTTTATCAAAAAGGCGCTGTAGTTGCACACAATCTCAGATGGTACTTACAAGATTCCTTGTTTAGATTGGGAATGTCTCAGGTAATTGAGGACTATGGTCAAGGTAACCTAAGTAGCAGTACAATGCGTGATGCACTAACTGCCTACACAGGTGTGGATATGACTGATTTTTTTAATGATTGGATTTTTACCGGTGGATATACTCATTTTGAATTAGATTCTAGTACTAGCCTTGCCCAAGGCAATAATTATCAAGTCACTGTCCACATTCAACAGAAACTTTTGGGACGTAGTGACTTTCATAGCAATGTTCCTCTAGAACTTACCTTCTTAGATCAGAACTGGAATCGCTATGAAACCCGTGTAACTGTCTCTGGTGAAACGAGCACGGTTCAAGTCACAGTACCTTTTGATCCCAGTACGATCATTATTAATGAACATCATTATCTTAATCAGGCTCGAGAAGATAAACAGGATATAATTACGCAAACAGGTGGCTTAGCTCTATTGCCAAGTATGCAAATCAATAGCCTGAGTGATTCTGCTTATCTACATGTGGAACACCACTGGGTAGCTCCAGATCCTGGTAATAATCCTGGACGAACCCTTTCCTCTACACACTTTTGGAGCCTAAAAGGAATTCTTCCTAATACTTTTCAAGCTTCTGCTCGTTTAAATATAATTTCTAGCTGGGATAATGATCTAATCAATACTTATGGTACAGATAGTTTAGTATTGCTCTACAGAGCAACCCCTGAGGATCCTTGGACAAAGCATCCCGATTACGAACTACAAGATTTTGGTGGTTTTGCCTACTTCTTGATTAATGACTTGTACTTGGGAGACTATGCTTTCGCTAACGAATTTTCTAGTCTTCTATCTTCTTCTGATTTAGCCCAGGAACATTCATTCCTATCAAAAGTTTATCCCAACCCTTTTGAACAAAGTTTCAATGTAGAAATTAATCCCGCTAAACACAAAACGATATTTCTAGAAGTCTACAATAGTCTTGGGCAATGTATCTATCATCGGGAAATAGTTGATCTAAATTCTTCTTCTTTTGTACAAGAAGTCCCGTTAGCAGGAGCCTCTTCTGGCTTATATTTCTTGTGTATCAGAAATCAAGCAGGAAAATTGATAAAAACGCATCGAATTCGTGCCTATTAAAAACGTAAATACCTCGACAAAAATACATTTTTTTGTTTCGGACGACAAAAACACTACAAACTGGTAATCAACAACTTAACTAAAGTAGCAAAAAAACAAATGTTAACAAAACCTTAAAAAAGGTGTTTTTTATGCCGAAATAGTACTTTTTTCTTGCGTTTTTGGAAAATAGTCGTATCTTTATATCGGTTTTTTGGAAATGTTCTCATAGCTGGTGTCGGAGCTGGGTTAAGCTTCGGCACTATTTTTTTGTCCCTACCTCAGCTAAATCACTCGCAAAAAATGCTTCTTTTCACTGAATTTATAGCCAATATTGACACAAATTATTGCATAAACCAACCATCCTTTACATCGTAAGATATAGCCGAATCTTACATAAGAAGTCACCACTCTGAAAGCTCAGCCTAAGGCCCCCTTCAAATAAAAAAGTCTTCACCTTAAATTTTAGGATACTTCTCAAAAAAAATATCTAGAATAAGAATGCTAGGTCATTGCCAAAATGTTCGCGCAATTATCTTTGACTGATTTCGAGCCAACTTCTGGTCAAAGAGGCTAAAATTAAAAAGGGGTTAGCTTCACTAACCTCTAAAAGCTCAGTGAAGCTAACCCCCTTCTTCTATACTACGGTCTTATACTTACTACCCTTCTTCTGTTTTTAAGTCTTTCATAGCAAATATTAATAACATCAACCATCCAACTATAAAAAACAATCCACCTATTGGTGTGATAGGTCCCAACCAAAGCAAATTAGCACCAATTAAATCTCGACAAGATAGAAGATACAAAGATCCCGAAAAGAATAAGATCCCAATAATAAAACAACGCATTGCCCAAACCAAAAACTTATCTTGTTGTCTATTGGTACAAAGTGCTGCTAAAAGCCCCATTCCCAAGGTATGATAAAAATGATACTCTACTCCTGTCTCAAACGCGTTTAAACGTCCTACTGCTTCTAAATGAGGTTTTAGTCCATGCGCCCCGAAAGCTCCTATTATCACTCCTAAAATCCCCAAAATTGCAGTGCTAATGATAATTCGTTCCTTTAGTTTTTTCATAATTTTGTCTAGTGCATTGGTTCGTGAAGTTTTCAACTCTTTATACAAAAAAGTTAAAAACTTCACGAACTATAATTAGTAATAGAGATTATTCAATGATGAAGTTACTTAAGACCATAACCCCTTAGAGCCTATCTAAACTCATTACCACTAACTTATATCACATTTTACTATAAACTCTTAAACAGCTTCAGGTTTCTACCTTTTATCTTTGTAGAAGTTGTTTAAGATGATAGTTCGTTTATTTTTTCTTACTAATTGATAATTAAGGTTTTACAGAACTCAATTAATTTTATGTATACCTTTGATTATCAATTATTTACGAAAAACCTACGAACTATTAAAGATTATTTAAGTATTTTTTGTGTGGTAAGAAATTAGCGTTTAGCTACGCTGAGCACTTCGTGGTTT
>JAKVCT010000409.1 GCA_022448995.1 Saprospiraceae bacterium | reverse complement strand
GAGCCCTTCGGGGTTTTCGCCTCGTCCAGTATCAAAAATTCTTGTGAATTAACTTCGTTGAGCCCTTCGGGGTTATTCTATAATTAATTATGTCCACCTACTTAAGTTAATGAATAGTTTTTTAGTTAAAACTTTGTGTTTGTTGCTCTTTGTTTAATTAATGAACTACCATACAAAACTAACCGACTATTTTGTCCCTAATTTTTTAAAAATGCTCTGAGCTAGCTTGTTCCAGTGGAGCAAAGGAATAAGCAGTAAACAAGGGTGGTAGCAAAGCATACCACAGTTAGCTTCGCCTCTAGACTGCTTCGCAGTTATATCTATACTTTTTGCCTCATTATGCTCCAAGATATGTTGTAATGTATTCCCAAGTTTAATTCTGTTAACTAAGTAGGTGTACCTGATTCTTTAATACAAAAATTAGGAGGTTTTTGAGTCTACTACTTTAACAATCCTTTCTTTAGCCCACTAATACTTCGTTTTTTTAGGCATGCACTTGTCCTAAAAAACACAGTTCAATTTTCATATAATTTAATTTCTCCATCTATTATTTACAGTTTAATCTAGCTGTATTTAGCACTCAACTTATAATTACATGAAAACAAAATTAAAAAATCCCAATAATTTAAGTGGAATGAAAGTTTCCACATACACACAATTTTTGAAGGCAGACTTAAAGCAGCTAAAGACCTTACCTGAAGAAGAAAATACAAAGTCCTTTTTATTTAGATCAGAATTCACATTTGCTGAAGGGGAAAGTAATCCGTTGATGGTAATAGGCTCTACTAATCTTTGGCGCAAGTTTGCAAAAAGTAATGAATGGCTCAAGCCTAACCACATTAAGCAAACTTTGGTAGGAGAGTGTTCTTTTGATGGAGAATTAGTTACACTAAGAATAAAGAAAGGAAAAATTACTTTTGCCAAATTTCAAAAAGCGATTAAAAATAATAGCATTTTAAAGAAATTGAACTGGGAATGGATAGAAGAGGAAGAGGAGAATGATTCTTTGGGAGTAAATCAAAATGAAGAAGAGGATAAGATCTATAGTCAAGCAGAAATGGAAGAGCACAAAGCTCAAGCTGCATTGCTTTCTAAAGAGCTGAGTGTTTCTATTAAGGAACTTAGAAACATAAAGGATAAGGAAGAAAAAGCCAAAGCAATCATTGCTATAGATACAAGAGCAGAAGATTTATATGAAATTCCAAATTGGGAAAATTATACAGATGACAAGTTAGAAGCAATCCTCGAAAAGATAGATAAATTAGCCGCTCAACATGAAGCGACGTTTAGTCAAGATAAAATTGAAGAATATAAGAAACTAGCAGAGAAACTAGCTAAAGAGCTAACAGAAGCTATTAAAAACTTAAAGGGTATAAAAGATAAATCAGAAAAAACTCAGCTAATTATAGCTATTGATAAAAAGGCAGAAGAGTTGTACGCAATTCCGAATTGGGAAGACTTAACAGATGGTAAATTGAAAGTGGTTCTAGAAAAGATCGACAAATTAGCCACAGAGGCAGAGCAAAAGGAAGAAGAAAAGAAAGTTAGAGCAAAAGAGTCCTCATTTTTGGAAGAAATTAATCATTTGAATCAATCCTTTTTGAATAAGCTGAAGACCTTAGATGTAAAATCTATTGAAAGTGAATTGGTAAGAGCACAAGATATATTGAGTAAATGGTCTGATTTTGAACAAGATGTTTTTGCTAAACCTCTTCTTAAAGATATATTGGAAAAGCAAGAAGAACGCAAAAAAATACAAGGGGAATATATATTAATTCAACAAAGGTTTGAAGCGATTAAATCTCAATTATCAGTATTTTATACTGCTTTAGATAAGAAAGATCAGCCCCAAGCCAAGGCACATAAAGCAGAATTATTAAGAGTACTTGCCTAAATCCTTCACATTTAAACTATAATCCACCATGAGTATTACTTATCAAAAATTTGTCGAAACATTGACAGAACATATAGAGCATGCATATACTAAAACATTTGAAGTAGAGAAACAGCAAAGAGAAATACAAATCTTTGTAAGGATGCCAGAGGGAAGTACAACTACTATAAATATTTTGCCAACTAGCACAGTAGGAGCATTGAAAGATGCTATTCATGACAAAACTGGATTTTCCTCAGATCAACAGCTTTTGGTTGCTCAAGGCAAGCTGTTGGAAGACAGTAAGACAATGCTAGATTATAAGATTATTAAGGAATCTACTATTAATTTGACCCTACGTTTACGTGGAGGGAGATTTCCCAGCAATAGTATAAAAAGTGATGAGGATATCATAAATAACCTTGAAGCTTTAAAACCCTTAATCCAGCACGCGTATGAGAATATATATTCTGGTGTGTATGGAAATTCAAACTCAGCCTATGGTTACATGATTAACGAACTCGAGGTGATGATGAAAGAAAAGGTAGAAGAACTCGGCTTATCAATGATGTTCGCCTCAACTATAAGAGAATTTATTCTTTACACAGATGAACCTTCTGGATCTATATCTTTACAGCTATATCAGGAGTTATGGATAAAAATTATTAGGGGATTTGCACAATTTGACGAACAACTTTATGATGGTCCTAAGCCACACGTATCTCTTGATGAAAACCAGCGTTCGAAAGTAGCAGACATTGTTAAAAGTTGTCTTGAGTTCTTCGATGAAGTCTTGAGTGAACAATATGATAATCATATAAGACGCGTGTTTGGTGCCCAAAACGTAGAAGAAGTTAAGAAAAAGTTTGGTAAGACTAAAGATATGCTTACTAAAGATAATTTTCTTTCATATATTAAAACTGCGGAGGATAGTAGAGACGATGATGAAGTAGGGAGAGGGGGGTATGCTATACCTCAACAGGAGATATATTTACCGCCAAGTTTTTTTTCGGAAGAAAATCCTCTACTAGCAATGGCAACATTTATTCATGAAAGTATGCATTTTGCTAATAGTGATATTATCGATTACGGTTATGATGGAAGCAGTGGTTATGAGACTATGGCAGAAGATCATAAGCTTGCTAATGCTGACCATTATGCAGAAATTATGCGTAGAGCGAAAGGTATTAGTCAATATGAAAAAGGTCAGGTATTTACAGCTGATTCAAGTGGGGGCTCTTCTTCTAGTTCTTCTTCTAGTTCTTCTTCCAGTTCTTCTTCCAGTTCTTCTTCTAGTTCTTCTTCCAGCACTATCGAAGTACTTACAAAAGCGTGGAGCGAGGGGCTTAATGTATTAGATACGTTCAAGAATGTAACAATGACAGTGGGAACTTTATCCAAAAAGGATAAAAATTATGACTATGTGAAGCACTGGTTTCAGATTTTTAAGTTTCCCCTAACTGATGATTCTAGTATCAAGATTGAACATATACATATTACTCGAATTGAGTCTATTGTTAAAAGATTAAGAATCGCGATGGATATGTGTTCTAAAGAAGATACATTGATGTATGCTTATGGGATGGACTTATGGAGTATAGATAAGAAAGAGGTCGAAGCCTTGATAGAGGCTAGTAAATAGGGTGAAATATCCCTCAAAAAAAGGGCTGTCTGAAAAGGTTACCCTAATCTGAAAGATTAGAATATTATTTGGCGAGGGAATGAATTGCCTCGCTATAGATGAGAAAATA
>JAKVCT010000408.1 GCA_022448995.1 Saprospiraceae bacterium | reverse complement strand
AATTTATATCTAAATCGGTAGCCTCTATATATATATTTTAGTCGTTCTATCATACCTTGTATTCTATGCGAAATTTATATACACTACTTATCAGTATTTATCAATTCTAAGACCTTTTCTAATTCAGGATCTTTTTTGTGTAAAACATAATTATAGTATTCTTTTTCGGACAACTGTACATCTGGAAGAATCTTCCGTTCAGGAACATTTTTATGAACTTCCTCCGAATAAGTACACAGCATCAATGGCATTTCAACTTTGATTTTAGTGTTCGGTAAGAGATAAGTTAAGCTTGTCCCTGCAGTAATATCATGATGAGAACCACCAAGCTGTTCTCCTACAATAGTTCCACCTTGTTCGCTCTTGAACAATGCCGTAAAAATAGAAGATGCAGAAACAGAATAACCACCAACAAGGAGATATACCTTTCCTTGAAATGCATTTTTCTTAGGTTGGCGTTCTTTTTTCTTAATATACTCCCAAAGATAAGAGGAATCAGATTCCTCAAAATGCCTTTGATATTTTTTTATAAATTTATCAACCTGTTTTTCCCTTTGTACAGAATCTCTTCCTGTTCCAACCATAACAATACGCTCTTTGTGTGGAAATACAAAATCAGGAATCTGAATTAGAGCCTGTTCTATAAAATTCTTTTTGGCAATGTAGCTGTAGAAAGTAGCAGGAATCCGAATATTTCCTCCTGTATTATAACGTAAATCTATAATCAGATGCTTTGCTTTTTTCTCGGCAATATCATCAAAAATGGGATCAAACGTCTTTTCAAAATTTTTAACATCGCTACGTAAACCTCGAAAAAAGCCTTTGCCTGCATCCTTATCCCAACTAAAACTATTTAGCTGCAAATAATATGCATCCTGTTTAGCAAAATAAGAAGTATTGATTAACTTATCCAAGCGTTCTTTGTCTAGAGGATAGATAGTTTCTTTTTTATTTATGATAAACAGGCTGTCCAAGCCAATTCCATTCAATTTAGTAGTTTGACATTTATCTTCGGACTGAGAATAACTAATTTTAAAAGTTTTATATTTTCCTTTTTTAATGACATAAGAAAATGGAAATTGTTGTTCCATACGGCGAGTACGAAAAGTATTAGAGTCAGGATTAAATTCTTGAAGAAGATCCCCTACATATTCCCCATTGATAGAGTCAATAAAACTCCCATAAGGAATCACCGCTTTTTCGCTATTAACCACCAAACGTTTTCCTATAATTTTGATAGGGATTGGAAACAAATGTTCCCCTTCCAACATAATTTTCAAATCTTTCTTATTTAGGAACAAGCTTGCATGTTCATCTAATCCATTCACTGCAGAAAAATCTATTTCTGAATAAAAATTCAGAAAATCTAAAGAGGTCATAGAGTAATTCTCTAGTTCTTTGAGCTTTTCTTTGGTAATAGAATCAAGCTGAACCTTTTGACTCATTTTTAAATTAGGTGAAATGCCAATCATCAGATCGCTTAAGATTGAAAAATCCTCTTGTAATGACTTGGAATCAAGTTTTGCTTGGCTAAGTCCTAAATGTGTAGTTGTACAAAAAAATATTAAAAAGACATATTTAAGTAGAATATGCATAATGATTAATAATTGTTAGAGTTTATTACGAATGGAATTGCGTAAAGCATAAATTGCTCAATTGTGCAGCTAGTCAAGGCTACAAAGTCGAGTACATAAGGCTGAATAGTTCTACAAGAAGTGATTAGTTTCACTGAGCCCTTCGGGGTTTTGCATACAAAGCTATTCGTAATAAACTCTGTTAAGTATTGAGAGAATCAAATAAATAATTTCTACTAATCTTAACGTAGGCAAGAACAATAAGAACGAGTCGTTGAAGTTATTTGATTTGATATCGCGTTAAAATTAGATCAAGCGTTTAGCTAATCTCCATTCGACAGAAGCCAAAACTAAAATAATGATCATTTCAGGAATGATATACAACCATCCCAAAATAGTTAGCAAACTTAAATGATAAAATGCAAACATTAAGGAAATTATACAATATAAAAAGTTTAGTAGAGCAATACCTTTGATGTACTGACTGATATTCTGAGCCTTATGTTTCCAATAAGCAAAAGCATCATAAAGGGCGAAGAAACATGGAAAAATAGCGAGTATATACAAAGTTGTTTTAGGTATCCCAAAATAGCTCTGGTAATACACTAAAACAACTCCTAATAAAAAGGCGGATAGTAATGCGCCTAAAGCATCTATGATAAATATATTTTTAGGGGAAGCTTGGAGTTTTTCTAGCATTGATCGTAGTCTCTAGTTAGTTTTAGTAATTGAAATATTGAAGTTACTAGCTAAAACAAACCAATGCCACTCTAGTTCTCAGTTCTCTTATTCTACAAGATGTTCCATTAAATTCGGACTATGATACTGATCCCAATCTTGTGTGATATAATTGAGCAAAGCTGCTTGATCTTTTGCAGATAGAAGCTGCTGAATCCACTTTACAGGTTTCTCTCCAACATAAAGTACATTTTCAGATATCCTAAAATTATTCTTATATGCATGATTCTTTAAAAAGATAAACTTCATACAATACAACCTAATAACTTGGTCGTCCACCTTCACTTCCATCGTCAAAAAGATCAATAGAATAAGTGTATAAATAGGTAATACCAATATTAGGAAAGAATAGAAAATGACAATAAATGCACTAAAAAACACTGATATTATGCTTAATATCATCTTAATTCTCATAGATACACTATAATATTGAGGAATTACAACTGGATTTATAGCATGCTGAGAAATATGTTTAGTGAGCAAGCGCCACTCATCAGGCTCGAACATAAGAGATGCAACCTTAATAACTTTTTTATCAACCAAAAAAACTCTACCTCGCATACTCACTTGCTTACCTCTGTATTGGACTCGTTTGGTGGAGAACATATTTGACCAGATCAATTCATCTTCTGTTAGTGTAATGATGGGTTTACGTCTCACATTAATCGCAAAAACTAGCAATAATAAACCTACAGGCAGACCTAAGGCAACAATTCCAGCAATCACCCACAAAAAGGTAGTAATAGGATCAAAATTTAACCAGTCTCCCAATTTCCAAAACGCCCAAGCCATCGCAGGTGCTACAATTGATAATAAAATTGAAGCCACTAGCATCGAATTTTGAATTGATTTCTTCGGATATAATTCTTGTAAAACAGTCATCTTATTTCTGGTTTTAATTAAACTCGACGCTTAATCAAAACATTTCCTGTCATGGCAGCAGGCGCTTCGATTTGCATCAAGTGCAATAAGGTAGGCGCAATATCTGCTAGTTTTCCATGCTGTAATTCTACGTTTTCTAAATCATTTGCCAATAGGAAACATGGAACTAGATTGGTAGTGTGCGCAGTATTGGGCGAACCATCTTCATTAATCATATATTCCGAATTTCCGTGATCGGCAATCACTATGATCGCATAATTTTTATCCAAAAGTACTTTTACCAAGCGTTCTAGGCAAGAATCTACTGCCTCAGCCGCCTTCATAGCTGCCTCATAAACCCCTGTGTGTCCTACCATATCCGTATTGGCATAGTTCAAACAAATAAAGTTGACAGGATCACGCTGAATCTCAGCAATAATCTTATCCGTCACCTCATAAGC
>JAKVCT010000407.1 GCA_022448995.1 Saprospiraceae bacterium | reverse complement strand
TCACGAGGCTTTTTAACAAAGTGCAGCGCAAAAAGGCTGATTGAATTAAATACAAATTAATTGTGGCTATCTACTTAGATGGGATTTAGCGTGGGAAATCATAGCAAGAGTCTACAAAAATCATGTCAAAAATTAAACGAGTATTTATTTAAAAAAATATTTTTTAAACAACTTCATAATCAACTAAACAAATAGAGTAGATGCAAGAAGTATATATATATGATGTTGTCCGAACACCTAGAGGGCGAGGAAAGAAAAATGGAGCACTGCATGAGGTAAAACCTATTGATTTATTGACGATTACCCTAAAAGCTCTACAAGAACGAAATCCTATGCCAACAGAGGAGATCGAAGATGTTCTTATTGGTTGTGTAACCCCAATGGGAGAGCAAGGAGGGAATATTGCCAAGGCTGCTATTTTGTATGCAGGGTGGTCGCATCAGGTAGCAGGAATGCAGCTTAATCGTTTATGTGCTTCAGGTTTAGATGCTATTAATCTGGCTGCCACTAAAATCCGTTCAGGTTGGGAAGACTGCATAGTTGCAGGAGGTGTAGAGAGTATGAGTAGAGTAAAGATGGGGAGTGATGGAGGTGCTTTGCAGTATGATCCTGCTGTGATATCACAAGTAGGGTTTATTCCACAAGGAATCAGTGCTGATTTGATTGCAACTATAGAAGGATTCACAAGAGAAGAGTTGGATACTTATGCGTTACAATCCCAGCAACGTGCATTTGAGGCACAATCCAATCACTACTATGATAAGTCTATTGTTCCGGTATATGATATGAATGGATTGATCATTTTGGAAAAAGATGAGCATCTTCGCCCACAGACAACCCTTGAGGTATTAGCTTCTTTGCCGTCTGCTTTTGCGCAGATTGGAGCAAGTGGTTTTGACCGAATGGCTAAGATGAAATATCCATTCATAGAATCTATCAATCATTACCATACTGCAGGGAACTCCTCTGGAATAGTAGATGGAGCTGCTGCTGCATTATTAGCAAGTCCTCAAAAAGGAGAAGAACTAGGGCTGATCCCAAGAGCTAGAATTATAGCGGTGGCTACTTGTTCTTCTGAGCCGACTATTATGTTAGAAGGCACTATCCCTGCTACTCAAAAAGTACTTAGAAAAGCCAAAATGACTGCGAAAGACATTGATTTGTGGGAGATGAATGAAGCTTTTGCTGCTCCTGTTCTAAAATATCAGCGTGTTTTTGACATTCCACGAGATTGCTTTAATGTAAATGGAGGGGCTATAGCACTTGGACATCCATTAGGTGCTACAGGTACTATGTTACTAGGAACATTACTGGATGAACTAGAACGTAGAGATTTGCACAGAGGTTTAGTGAGTATGTGTGTAGGTGGTGGAATGGGGGTTGCTACAATTATAGAACGTGTGTAGTTTTTTGATAGTTTGTGGATTTTTTAGTTTTTGCTTTGTTTAGTGCTTCTAGTGTTTGATAATCGTGGCTTTATAGGGGTTAAGTAGTTTGTATGAATTTCTAGTTATCAACTAGTTACAAACCCTGGAAGGCTCTGCTAAGCTAAACCCCGAAGGGCTCAACGAAGTTAAAATCCACAAACTATTGGTCTTTAGAATTTACTAAAAATATAAATTAAGGAAAGTTCGTAGATATGAAGTATTTAGTATTTTTATTTCTCGCAGTTTTTTTCCTAAGCAGCATTGAGCATGTTCGGGCAGATACTTGGTTAGATCCATCATGGGAACTAATGTTAGGAGAATCTGAGCTGATAGCTCAAATAGAAGTCTTAGAAGGCGGAAAATCTGAGTCGAAGGTTAAAATACTAAAAACATATAAGGGGAAGGCTATCCAAAAAGAATTTTGGTTGAGTGGTTTTTCTTCTAATTATAATCAAGAGCCTTCTGATGCATTTAGAAAAGGAGAGCGGTACATTGTTTTCCTTCGTTTATATCGTCCTACAGTTGTAGAAATCAAAAGTTGGGAAGCGTATAAGACTCAAGCAGTGGATAAGAGCGACTTTATTGAAGATGTAGTGAATCAGAAAACCTATGTGGTTTGGACACCAACAGCAGGAGAATATCCCATCAGAGGTGATCAAGTTAAATATGAGTTATTGAGGACCACACTCTATGATTTTTATACAAATAAGCCACTAAAAGAATTTGAAGAATTTCTATTACAGGTTGATAAGATAAAACCTGATGCAAAATATCAGAAGAAATTAATCAAGAATATAGAGGTAGCAACTGTGCAAAAAGATTCAGAAAAACATCGGCAAGCAGCTTTGTATCTACTAATGCTAAAGTTGAGTAATAATGCTGTTTACCAGTCTTTTCTGTCAGATTTAGTCCATTCTGATGAAGTTGATAATCAGTTTGCTCTAGCACAATACCTAGGTAAACTTAGCCAATCGAATAGGCAAAGTTTAGATGTCTTAAAAAAATTAGTCGTTGCACCCTATGGGGTTGTACAAGGGGAGAGTATTCGTCAGTTGTATGTATATCACAAAGAAGCGGATTGGCTAGGAGCGTTTTGTTTGGCACATTTGTCTAAGACCAATTGGGACGGACTTTATCCAGCTTCAGTGATGGATCCTGTGCAGAATGAGTGGCATGGTGGTAAAATAGAGATCATACTAACATTGGGGAAATTAAAATATAAACCTGCAGAAAAACAATTACTTCAATTACTAGATAAACCAAATGGTTGGCTATTAGATTTGGTTGTAGGAACCTTAGAACAGATGGAAAGTACGGCCTACATAGACCAAATAAATGCGTTATTAGAATCAGGAAATACAGAAGTGATTTATGATCTATGTGGATTGATTGCGGATAAAAAACTCTACGCTTGTCAGGATGCATTGATCAAGTTTATCCAAAACTGTGACAAGGATAGCGAACAAGCACTAAGTTTTAGTATTTCTGTGTACAATGGTTTAGGTGCATTGGATAATGAGAAAACACGGAAGTTTTTATTAGAAGAATGTCAACGGATTTTATACAAAACAGCTTTTAAAAATCAGCACGATAGAAAATCGTGGCTTGAGGAATTTATACAAGTTTTTGTGGCTCTGGATATGGAGGAAGCTCGGCCATTAGTCTATGAAATATTGATGTATTGGAATGGTTGTCATCCTGATCTTTTTGCACATTCTTGGCTTCTAGAGCAAAAGAAACATAGAGAAGATAGCACTCAAACCATCCTATTACAGCATTTATCTACTAAAGATAAATTAAGTGAAATACAGATTTGTGCATTTCTGCAAAATAAGACTAAGGCAATACAAAAGTTAGAAAAGCCTAGGTTTGAAGTTTTTGTCAAACTGGATTTGCCCAATTTTAAGAGTCAAGATCAAACAGTAGAAGACTTGTTGAGTAACTCTCAGCAATCTTTTGTTTATCTAGATTCGCTCCAACTTCATTTGACTCGTAAAACAGGAATAAAAGAAGCCAACCTATTTTTACGTAAGGGAAGTTATATCACAGGAATAGAATATCGTTTAGACCATCCATTTGCTTTATTGGAAAGCGCCTATAGCTTTTTTAAGAAATTTCCGCAAAAAGAAGATTTAGAGCTATTGTTGTATTTCCAAAACACCCAATGGGTAAAAGAAGGATCCTGGGAGGCAGATCGTTTAGAAAAGGTTAT
>JAKVCT010000406.1 GCA_022448995.1 Saprospiraceae bacterium | reverse complement strand
TCCCTACGTTTTTCGCCTCGTTCAGCATCAAAAAACCTTGTGAATTATTATAAAATTAATTATGTCCACCTACTTATATAAAATATAATATATGGAAGTGAAAACTAAACGCGTATTAGGATTAAATTTAGCCACTGATCCAAGATGGGTTAATCTAGCAGAAAAATCTCTAGAGGATATCCTGACAGATCATGCCTATTGTGAACAAAAAGCTACCACTACTTGCATTTCTTTAATTCAGAAGTATTCTGACAAAGAATTGTTGGTTAAAGAGTTATCTCCTGTTGTTACAGAAGAGTGGGGACATTTTAGAGCAGTTCTGGATGAGCTGGACAAAAGAGGTCTAAAGCTTGGACCACAGCGCAAGGATGAGTATGTCAATGCTTTGCTCAAATTTATTCGTAAAGGTGTTTCAAAGCAAGAGTTATTATTAGATCGTTTAATTGTTTGTGCAATGATTGAGGCGCGAAGTTGTGAACGATTTAGATTACTATCACTACATATTGCTGACGAAACATTAAAGAAATTCTATCATAAGTTTATGATTGCAGAGGCGGGACATTATAAGCTATTTTTAGAGTTAGCAACGTACTACACTACTGAAGAACAAGCCGCAAAACGCTGGAAGGAATGCTTAGCATTTGAAGCACAAATTTTGAGTGAACTCAAGGTTAGAGGAGATAGAATGCATTAGGCTCTCTATCATTTGACAGTGCTTTTTTATAGGTTTATAGAGCAGTGTATAAAATTAAGAGAGCAGGAAATGGAAAGGATATGGTATGTTCAATAGTTGAGAACATACCTAAATTTATTCTAAAATTGCATTTATATATAACAAATATACTAATTTTAGATGTCTTCTTTGTTATATGAAGGTTTACAATGATGTATGGAGGTATGTAGGTGTAATAAAGTTGTTTCAGCATTTATAATGAAATATTAGATAAGTATTTGGAAATCAGAGTAAAAATATTCTTTATGTCTAAATTAAAACTTCACAGCTACAAACCTTCTAATTATTGGTTATCAAAGCTATATCTAGTAAATGATTATGAATTTTTAAACAACTTCAATATAAAAGATAGATTTCTGTAGACTATTTGTATATTCGTAATTGTTGATTTTAACAATTCCCTAACATATAATGTCTAAGTAAGACTTACTGAATGCTATTGATTAATTTTTATTCAAACTATCTTTTGAATGATAGTTCGTTTATTTTTTACTGTTTGATAATCAGGGTTTTATAAAATTTAGCCAATCTTGTGTATACTTTTGATTATCAATTTATTACGGAGGATTTAGAGCTGTTTTTTTGAATAAAAAGCTACACAAATACTAAAATGAAACTTTTACAGAAAAGAGACTGGTAGTTTGTAATAAAAGTTTTAAAATAATTGATGCTTAGTAGCGATAGAATATTGTTTAAAACTTATGTTACAACATACTGCTTGAGTAGATAGACAAGTTAAATTCTATGAAAATGAGACTATGTTTTCTAGTGTGTTATACAAGAAAAACAGAGGACTTTGTAGAGCAAAACAGGGCTTTAGTAGACTAATGCAAGGTACAATCAAGGACACCTTATAAGTCAGCACAATCTGTTCTAAGGCACTTTGTAATTTTTTGAATAATAGGTTTCGAGAAAGTTCTTAATTTTTATATGAGATAATTTTGTGTAACTACTTAATACGATCTTATTACTTAGAACTGTGACATAGAAGTTGTTTAAGAATTAGATTTAATGCAGAAGTGCAAAGGATTTTACTTCGTAGAGCCTTTTAGGGTTAGCTTTGCTGAGCTCTTTGAGGTTTGCTCAATTCCAATCCCTTTTAGTTTCATAGAGTCTTGCAGGGGGGGAGTTGACAACAACACTATCGGCAAACACAGTAGACTCCACTTCCAAATCTTTTTAAGGATGATTAAAGTGTAGGAGTTTTCGAAATCTATAAAAATATCCACTGATGTATGTTACAGAGTATTTAGAACTTGTCTAAGAGAAAAAATATGCGCACAGATAACAAGTACACTGACATTAGACAAGCACTTAATGAATTTCCCTAAAAAAAGATTTTTGGTTGTGTAATAGTTTATAATCCATCCCAATATTAGAATACACAACTGACAGGATTTTACTTTAAAAAGTATATTAAAATTATAACAATTATGAAATATTTATTTTTATTCACCATAGTTTGTTTATGTTGGTTTTCCAGCATATTGACTGCTACAGCCCAAGATTGTAAGGATGTATTTAGTCAAAATATTAAGGCAAATGGACGACAGAACGTTACGACAAAGCCTATGCCTATTATTGTGCGTAGGGAGTATGACTATCAGATAGAGTTCATTCTTGCAGACGAAGAAATCTCTTGTAGAGTGGTTACTAGTAATGTTAATAGGCCACTAGAGAAAGGGGACAAAATCATGTTTATTTCGGTTACTGACCAAAAAAAGATTTTTACATTTGGGCAAGAGGCTGTTAAAGAGACTATTAAAAATAGACCTTCTTATATTAATACCTTGAATTTGGACTTGGAAGGAATGAAATGGTTGGCCAGCAACAATATCAAGCAAATTCGAGTAGTAAGTATGATTGAAAAGAAGATGTATCCCAATACACTTCATTCCGATAGACAGGTGGAGTTAAGGAAGTTTTCTACCTGCTTTTTGGGGGCTTTGGATCCTAATCTAGTCAAGAATACTAAGATAGATAGTGATATGACTAGTATGCGCAGTGATGGTGGAAATACATCTAGTTCTACTACTTCTAGTGGTAATAATTCAGGTAGATCCAATGCTGAGTTAATTGCGGCTAGTTCGAGCGGGAGTAATTCAAATACACCTTGTAATCCTGAGAATGACGAAGAAATGAAGGAATTGAAGCGTAAACTTGCTATTGAAAAAGATGCAGTTCAAGCCGAAATAGATAACGAACGGAAGAGAGGAGCAGACATTAAAGCTAGATTACAAAAAGATCTACAAGTCGCTAGAGAGCAAGCGAGCAGAGAGCAGGCAGATATCGCACAGAGTGTTTTAGAAGCACGTAAAAAAGCGAATGAAGAAATTAGAAAAGCCAGAGAGCAAGTCGCAGCAAAGATTGCAGAAGCTCAAAATAATGCGAGTGATATTGCTGAAAAGGCAAGACTAGAGGCTATGCAGGTTCGACAAAAGGCAGATGCTGAGATACAGAAGGTACAAGAGGAAGAGGCTGAAAAAATTGCGAACGCAAGAGCTAAAGCAACAGAAGAAATGAACGAATCGCGTAGGCAATTAGATATAGCAAAAGAACAATACTCTGCTGAAGTACAGGTGATTAAGGAAAATGCAGAGGAGCAAATGAAAGCTATCCAAGATGAGGTAGCAGCTAAGATAGAAGCTGCGAAGCGCAAAGCTAGTGATCAAGCTACAGTCACCGCAGAAGATATTGCAAAAACGCGTCAAGAAGCAGCAGAAGAAATTAGAAAAGTGCGTGAGAATAATGCAGTTCAAGTAGGAGAATTGAAGAAGCAGCTAGCTAACGAAACTCAAAATGTGCAAATGCAAATTGCTGATGCTAAGCGTAAAGCAGCAGAAGAAGTTGCAGCAACTCAAGAAAAGGCAGCTAAGTCTGTTGCTGATGCTTTGGAAAAAGCAGCACAAGAGCGTGAAGCAATTGCCAAACAAATAGAAAATGAGCGAAAAAAAGCAGCTAATGAAATTGCACAGATTAAAGAAGGAGTTCTAAAGGCTA
>JAKVCT010000405.1 GCA_022448995.1 Saprospiraceae bacterium | reverse complement strand
TGCGAAGCAAACCTATCTACAAAAAGGCTGATTGAATTTACTTCGTAGAGCCCTTCGGGGTTAAATACAAATTAATTACGTCCACCTACTTAAATCTAATGCTCAAACAACACCACTAAAAAAAAATGAATCCAAAATTAATTTTGGATTCATTTTCTATGGAAATGGATATTTTGAGCAGCCTCATTTCTCCAATTTTGAAAGCATTTATATAAACAGTAATTGTTTAGTTTTCCTTCTTTATCAATGGTAATTTTGCAGATAAAGACTCCGTGTAATAAGCACCATAAGTAGTAATAGGTAAACGACCACCATAATAATTGGCGCAAGTTGCTTGTACTTCGTAAACCTGATCAGGCAATAAAGAAAGAATAACAACGCCACCAGATTTGACAGGATACTCTTCCTCTTCTTGGGTAATTTTATTTAATACCTTAACTACTGCATTGTCTAATGAAGTCTCTATTTCTGCGTCAATGATGTATACTTCTACACTGAGACTGGGATTATCCTCAGGTTCACGAGTGTTAATATTAGGATTATTACCTATAGTAGGTTCTGTAAAATCTGTATCATCAACAACAATAGAATTATTATCAGGATCTGTAGAATCAGGATCTGTAGGATCATCAGGATTTTCAGTAAAGGTATTATCAGGATCTGTAGAATCTAGATTACCCGTCGGATTATTTGGATCATTTGGATCAGTATTTTCTGTAACCAGCTCAGGATCTTTTAGAGTATTATTATTTGTCCCATTATTATCATTCATTTCTCTAATCATTCTATCTACAAAATCCGCATCAGTCTCCGAAGTGTCAATCTTAGTTGCATTCCATTCGTTAGAGGTAATATTAGGTTTATTTTCTACCTCAATTACCTCTTCTAAGCCTAAAAAATCAGGTGCCGTACGTTCTTCTATTCCAACAGGTAAAGGAATTATATCCACATTAGATGGAACAAAATGATAGATATTATCGTCTCCATCACGTGCAGAAGAAATATATCCTGACAAACCATTATCCATAAGTAAGAAATAAGTATCATCCTTGGTAGAATTCATAGGTACGCCCAAATTCTGTGCAGGTAACCAGTCTACTCCATTACCTAAAGGTTTGGTTAGGAATAAATCATATCCACCATAATTTGCATGACCTTTAGATGCAAAATAGAGCGTTCCTGAAGGATGTAAATAAGGGAACCCCTCATCTTGTTTAGTGTTAATATCTTTACCTAAGTTTGTAGGCTTGCCCCATGTACCATCTTCATTCTTTCTACTCATCCAAATATCAGTACCACCATATCCACCAGATTGATTAGACATGAAATATAGTTCATTTCCTGTAGGTGATAAGCAAGGATGTGAATATAGATATCCAGCTTCTACAAAAGATAAAGCCTGAGGTTTAGACCATTCATCGTTTTCGTAAGTAGTAGAAACCAATTGCAGAAATAGCTGCTCATCATCGATGTCTTCTCGCACACTTTGTGAATAAATCATCATTTTACCATCTCTAGAGAAGGTTGCAGGACCATCATGTCGGTTTGGTCCATTAATTCGTTTAGGAAAACGTTTAGGCTTTTCTAGCTGACCCTCCTCTCCCATCTTAGAGATATATAGATTAATATAGGAACGTTCTTGTCCGGTGAACTCTGCTGAAGATCCTTTGATAACTCTATCTGAGGAAAATACTAAGGAGGTTCCACAGAGAGCTAATCCAAACTCATCATTCACTCTACGGTTTGCATTATTTTGTAATTGAATATCTATATTGGAATAGATCGGCTCAATAGCTGCTATCAAATCGCAACGGGCAGATAATGCTGAAGCTCTAGGATCATCCGGACGATCATCAGAATATAGTAACAATTCATCTTTGGCCTCATCTAGTTTTCCATTCAGCATCAAAACCTCTGCATATTGCAAACGTGTATCAGGACGCCCCACAACCTCATTAATGACTTCTCTAAATAGTTCTTCTGCTTCTTCTGTCTTCCCTACAACGCGATAACAGTCCGCTAAATTTGCTTTGGCATCGACTCCCATGATAGCTGCACTTGTCTTAGAACTCAATAATGCTTCATATTCTTTAGCAGCATCTATATATTTTTTGTCTTCATATAGCTTCCCTGCTGTTTTCAAACGCTTGATGCGTTGCCCAAAACTAATTTGGCAACAGGTAATTATCCCTAGAAGTATAATAAGTATACGCATGTTACTTGTTCTTTTAAAATGTGATCTATATGGATGTTATTATAATATATTCTTTTCCTCCAAAGGAAATATTTATAATTTATAAGTTAGACTTAAAAATAGTATTTTTAGGCATCAGAATTGTTAATTAGAAAGCAATGTTTCAGTTTTTTATACTGAAATTGTTCAAAAACCCATAGCTTTTATTGCACAATTCATTGATAGCAAAATATTTTAACTACTTTGAGTTCTCTAGTTAATGCTATGAAACTCGAAGCAGTCTTTACTTTGAATTCCGAGTATTTATTTAGCGTTCTATCCTAAAAATTCATAAACAACTGTCCTGTTATTGAGCAGTTGAGCTAAGGATCTACTAGCAAATATAGCCCTTTCTAAATAACGTATTGATTTAGTAGGAAGCTTAGCACTATTCCAATTTATAATTATTGATTTTGTCTATAATCTCTAAAAAATATCCATACCATGACAAAACTTAGCATTTTTACAGTCTTATTTTTCCTATTTAGTGTTTCTAGTTCTTGGGCTCAGATTCAAGCAACAATCAAAGAAGAAACTCGCTCAATGAGCAAGGGTAGCTTTAATTGTTTGATCTTAGACCTTCCTGGCACAAATGTTAAAGATGTTGCCAAAGCTTGGCAAAAATATATTAAATCCTACAAAGGTAAAACTAAATTTGATCGAAAAAGTGACGAATATATCACAGATGATGCTGAGATCAAAAATATGAGTGATAATACGGTGGATATTACAGCCAAAATCGTAACTAAAGGTGATGTGGGCTGCGAGTTAGTTGTTTGGTATAACTTAGGGGTCACCTATCTATCTTCTAATGAATATGCTGATCGTTATCCTGCAGGTGAAGCAGTATTGCAAGGTTTTACCAAAGAGGTTTCTCTTGAATTGATAGAGGCTGAACTCAAAGACGAAGAAAAGAAACTCAAAGAACTTGGTGATGAATTGAAAAAAATGGAAAAAGAGCAAGAAGATCTAGAAAAAGATATTGAGAATTACAAGCAAACTATCACTGAGATGGAGCAAAAAATCAAAGATACAGAAACTGGTATCGAAGAAAATAAGACTTCTCAAGAGACAAAGAAAACAGAAATGAGTGATCAAACGAAGGTTATCGAAGAGGTTAAACAACGTTTGGAATCTGTTAAAGCAGGTAAATAAAACTATATCTTTCTTTTCAATTCAAATAGCAGTAAAGATTCTACGACATCTTTACTGCTATTTTTATATGCACAGTTTTGGAGATGGTGACCAGTGAATTTCTGTATTATTTGTATCTATTTGGTGTTTTTTGGCGACGGGCTAAAGACCATCGCTCCAGATTTATTTTTTGTCCTTACGTACTTTTAGAAGGGTTAAAACCCTCCCAAAGTTATTTTTGGGTGTTCTATTATTTCAATAATGTAAGTAGGTGGACATAATTAATTATAGAATAAGTAAATTAGCCTTTTTGTAGATAGGTTTACTTCGCAGAGCCCTTCGGGGTTTTTAAATTTAACAAGGCAAAGGTTCTGCCTAATACCCCTTGAAAAGGTTCGGAGGCGAAGC
>JAKVCT010000404.1 GCA_022448995.1 Saprospiraceae bacterium | reverse complement strand
ATTCTTTGTCTGACGTTCCATTGAGTCCTAGATCTTTTGGTCACCTTTTGCAGCAATGGCAAAAGGTGAGAGAAAAACATCCATAATACTGAACCCCGAAGTACTCTGCGAAGCAAACCTCCTTACAAAAAGGCTGCTTGAATTATTCTATAACTAATTATGTCCACCTACTTACTCGGGAGTAGGTTTAGGCATATAAGCTTCCTTAAATTGTATAGAAAACTTATGAGCATAGAAGCTTAGGCTATCAAGCAAGCTAACCACTTCTTCTTCGGTCAAAAACTCAATATAATTGGATGCACTAATAAAAATCCAATCATTAATGATACTCAATGTCTCGCGGATAAGGCGATGATTGAGTTGCATGAGTTGTTCTAAACACTGCATTCGCTTAGCAGGATCTTTAGGTAGCGGCATGATAGGAGAGGTGATAACCAAGACCTCTTTTTGATCTTCAGAACTGGATAAACCTTCTCGGAGAAAAACTAAAATTTGACTATCACTACGATGCATTTCCCAGCGAATACGGCTTTCTTTGGTTCTGCACAAAGCAGGATCAATTCCCATTTGTTGAATAGCTTCTTCTACGAAAAATATATGCCTGCGTAGGCGTTTCATACTTTTGGACATGATTCTTTGCTTATGAAGGGTTGACCAAATTTAGAAAATCTTCTTCGGATAATACGGTAACATTTAGGGCTTGAGCCTTACTGAGTTTAGAGCCAGCTTTTTCACCAGCTACCAAGTAAGATAGTTTGCTACTCACACCACTAGCTACTTTTCCTCCGGCATCTTCTACTAGACGCTTTGCTTCAGATCGTTTCATATTACTGAATTTCCCTGTAAACAAGACTGTTTTGCCTGCCAAAGGAGCATCTGAGTCAATTGCTTTCTTCTTTTCAGATTCCAAACGTTGCACATTAACCCCCAATGCTTCCAGATCATTGATCAACTGGAGAATTGTTGGTTTTTGTAGATTATTTACCACCTGTTGAGCCACCTTCGGACCAATATCTTCTAGAGACATTAGGTCTTCTAATGACCATTTTGCTAAATCTTGGATTTTTTCGACTTCTGCAATGAGCTTCTTGGAGACTGTTCGTCCCACAAATCTAATTCCTAAACCATAGAGTAAGCGCCAGGCAGGGTTTTGCATAGATGCTGTGATTGCCTTATTCAACTTCTCCGCAGAACGCTTCCCAAAACCTTCCAGCTCTGCAATCTTATCATAATCCAACTGATAGATATCTGTAATTTGTTTAACAAAGCCTTCTTTGTAGAACCGATCAATATAAGCTTCACCAAAACCATCAATATTCATGGCATCTTTAGAGACAAAATGGATTAATCTACCCGAGATTTGCGCAGCACAACTTGGATTGGTACAACGCCAGACGGCTTCACCTTCAGGGCGTTCCAATGGACTACCACAGACAGGACAATGGGTTGGAAAGATTACTTTCTTCTCTGTTCCGTCTCGTAAATCTTTGATTGGTTTTACGATTTGAGGAATCACATCTCCTGCACGTTCTACCAAGACCGTATCTCCAATTCGGATATCTTTGCTTTCTATATTATCTGCATTGTGCAAAGATACTGAAGATACTGTTACCCCAGCCAATTCTACAGGTTCTAATTTAGCAACAGGTGTAACAGCACCTGTTCTACCCACTTGATATTCAATGTCTAAGAGTTTAGTTGTAGCTTGTTTAGCCTTGAATTTAAAGGCAATTGCCCAGCGAGGGTGATGACTGGTATACCCACATATTTCTTGCGAAGCTAAGTTGTTGAGCTTCACAACCATACCATCTATTTCAAAGGCATATTTTTCTCGATCTCTTTCCCAATTTGTACAAAAAGTACTGACCTCTGCAATATTCTTACAAACCTTTCTTTCAAAATCTAATTTGGGAACTTTGAAGCCTAGGCTCTCCAAAAGTTGTATACTATCTTCATGTGTCTCAAACTTGTTTAAGACCTCATTTCCCTCCTTGTCAAATGCTTTACTAACCTGATAAATAAAGGCATCTAGAGCTCGTTCACTTACTTGTTTAGCATCTTTTACACGCAATCCACCAGTTGCTGCATTTCTTGGATTAGCAAATAAAGCCTTACCTGTTTCTTCACGCTTTTTATTCACTTTATCAAATAGATCCTTACGAATCAATGCCTCGCCTCTGAGTTCTACTTTATGAATTCCATGAGCAGAGAATTTTGCTTTTAGTGGAATTGAACGTATATTTTTTACATTATTGGTAATTTCTTCACCAGCAGCACCATTACCTCTAGTTGCAGCTCTACTGAGTAGATCATTTTCATAAATTAATACAATAGTCCCTCCATCAAACTTGGGCTCAACACAATATTCCAAATCTAATGTTTCATCTTCTTTAATTAACTTTTTGATGCGAGCATCAAAATCATTGAGATCTTCTGCATTATAAGAATTCTCCAAGGATAGCATCGGACTCAAGTGTGTTACTGTAGGAAAATCTTCTGTCAAGTCATTCGAAACTCGTTGAGTAGGAGAGGAAGGTACTATCAGTTGTGGGTGATGTTTTTCCACAGCTTCTAGCTTCTTAAATAAGCTATCATACTCATAATCACTAATGACAGGCTGATCTAAAATATAATATCTCCATTCGTGATATTGGATAATTTGGCGGAGCTGTTGAGCTAGATTTTGTGCTGTGTCTGATTCGATATCTGAGGGAACTTCAGTTTGCAATAATTTTTTTGATTCTTCAAAAAAACGTTTTTGATCCGCATTGGTATATCGCATTATTTGGTAACTTTTGGTATAATTGATATATCAGTAGGCAAGACATTAGTTTAGATTATTGCTTAATCCTTCTGTTAATATATATGTCAATTATTGGCTTGGTAACTAAGGTGAACGGCAAGAGTATTTTATCAACTCATCTACATTCTACAATCTATCTACTTATATCAGTTAAAGATTAGAAGCGTAAAATAACAGGACTTATCTATATTTTAAACCATGATGAACAGGAATAGCTTTGAACATATCTTCTAGATTGTCAGGGCATTTTTCCAAAACTTTATTTGTAAATTTTTCTAGGTATACTTTTTTCTCCGCATCATCAAAGTTCAGTCCTTCTATAGACTTGCTGAACCTTTTTCCAAATTCATTGAGTCCTTCTCTATACTTAAAATTATCATTGCTATGCACCATAGAGCTTAATTGAGTCTCACTATTTTGTGCACACTCACAAAAATCTTTTGCTAAGTCGTCTACACCAACAGGGTCTCGCAATAAAAGATAGATAGCAACAACACCTAAAGCTATAATAACGGAAATCCCAATAATCCATCGAATTATTGAACCAGACATAAATGATTTTTTTACTTCTGCATTAGGTGTGATATCTGCAGAGTTTTCTTTGCTATTCTTTTTTGCCATGGTTAGGGTTCTCTTTTTTTTAAAAAAATAAAATTAGTTGAAAAATGTAATAAACACATAACGAAAGGTAAGCATTTATTCTAGAATAGAAAAGAGAGTAGACATAAAAAAATCTCTTATAGTTTTCCTATAAGAGACTTTCATATTTTAGATTGTTGAAGAATTAGCTTTCTATTCTTTAACAATTATTATTTAATCTTCTTCGAATCGCATTTCTTGTATTTTGTAATCACTCCCATTTTGCTTGAAGAACAAATAAACTCGGTGTTTCTTACCGCCTGCCGTCAAACTACCAATACAGTAATAAGAACCATTATCGCGAGCAGAACCACTGTGTACGACATTACAGTC
>JAKVCT010000403.1 GCA_022448995.1 Saprospiraceae bacterium | reverse complement strand
CTCTGACTGCAGCGACTGGTATAGAAATTTCTACAGATGGAGTTAGTTTTTCTACCTCTTTAGCTCTGATTAATGATGGAGGTAATATTGATGGAGAACCTGTAACTATCTATGCAAGGCTTGCAGATGGCAATACAGGAGGTTTAAGTATAATAGATAATATAATACACACAAGTACAGGAGCAACAGATGTGAATGTTAGCGTAGAAGCTGAGGTTTTATATGCAGATAGAGGAAATGCAGTTCGTTTTGATGGTGGGGACGATTATTTGGAGCTGGCAGATATAGATGAGATCGATAATCAAGCTAATTTCTCCTTTCAAGCTTGGGTGAAACCTTTGTCAATAGATGGAGAAGATGAGCGAATTTTCTCTAAACGAAATAATAATTCTAACCGCATAGAGGTTAACTTTGGAGATAGTGGCGGGTCTAATTTAGAGTCTGATCGTCAACATTTACAGATCCATATCTGCAATGGTGCAAATACAACAGTATCTACTCCGAATGGTAGCATTGCTATGAATGAATGGCAGCATATTGCTGTCAGTTTCACAGGAGCAAGTTCTACACTTCGAGTCTATATCAATGGTGTAGAACAAACTTTATCCGGTACAGTTACTGCAACAAGCACTGCCAATACTTCTGCTATTGCTCGTTTGGGAAGAAGAACAGGGGGGAATCGCCCTTCTAACATGGAACTGGACGAAGTAAGTTTGTGGAATATTGCTTTGGATGAGAATAGAATTCGCGAGAATATGCACTTGACCTTAACGGGGTCAGAAACGGGTTTAGTTAGTTACTATCAGATGAATGAAGCTAATACAACTGGGACTATTCCTGATCAAATCAGTGGTTATGCTGCTACTTGGGGAGATGGGATCACGACAACATTGTATCCTACTATTACTCCTTCAGGAGTCAACACAGGCCGTCAAGGTGTGAGTCAGCAGCTTGCTGGGGTTGCAGGAACAGGTGTGCAAAACTTCAATCTTGCCAATCTAAGTCTTAATATTACTGAAAAAATTGGTACAGATAATTTTGTGGTTACTTATCAAGCTTATACTCCAAATCAGACGAATATAAATGCTTTTGATTTGCTTAGTAATCCTGTGTGGACTATTCACAGTACAAGTACAGAAAATGGTACCTATATTGGAGACTTGACATTTACTTTCCCAACAGGAACATTACAAAGTTCTAATCCGGATAAATACCGTTTGTATTACCGTCCTGCGGAGAGCGAAGGTGCTTGGCAGTCTATTGCAAAAGCAGCTTCTTTACCAAGTGCGGATCAACTAAGATTTACCAATATTGATCAAACCGGACAGTTTATGATTGCTCAAAGGAATAGTGATGTAGTTAGTGGTGTACGAGGAAAACAGTTGACGTTTGAATCAAGTTCTAACCAATATGTAGATGTAGGGGATAGAGCAAGTTTAGATATGGATTTGAATCAGCGATTTACGATAAGTACTTGGTTCAAAACCTCTATTACAGGTCAGGGAGCGTTGGTTGCTAAACAGGCAGAAACAGCTCCTAATAGAGGGTATAGTTTAGGTATAATAGGAGGACAAATATATTTTGATTTGGTACATTCTTATCCTGGTGATATGCTTAGGGTATTAAGCTCAAATATGTTTAATGATGGTGCATGGCATCATGTAGCAGTGACTTATGATGGAAGCGCAGATGCTAATAATGTGAAAATATATGTGGATGGTCAGGAACAAATCACAACTATTATGACGAATAGCTTGACAGGTTCTACTAGTAATTCTAGTGCTTTTACGATTGGTGCACGTGATGGAGGACAATTTTTCACAGGAGCTGTAGAGGAAGTGAGTTTTTGGAATATTGAACGTACTTTAGCAGATATTCGTGAAGATATACATCTAACTCTAGTTGAGGAACCTAATCTAGTTGCTTATTATCAGTTCAATCTAGATGCCACAAGTGGAACAGCAAACGGGGTTAAAGAAGTAATCAATGGTTTGGACGGAACGACTCAGGGAGGAGCTATTTACCAAGCTTCTGAGGTAGCTGTGGCAGCTGGTGTAGCACAGACATTGACTATCCCAAATATTGTTAATTATACTGCAGATTATAATCAAATAGGCTTGCAAATTGATTTTTCAGCTACTAATCCTGAGGGAGATCTTGTGGTCTATCGTCTAGAAACTGAAAAACCAACAGGTTGGGACAACATTGCAGGGGATGTTGATAACGAGTATTTTGTAATACGTAATTTTGGTGCTAAGCAAAATTTTACGCCATTGATTGGAATTCGATTTGATAATTTAAGTTATCTAGATCCTATTGATGCTATAGAACCAGAAATTAGTTCTCCTTTTCGTATTTATAAACGTTCGTCCAATGCATTTGGTAATTCTTGGGGAACAGCCTTAGCTAATGCTAATTCTGCGACAAGTGGTTATCAAGGAAGCCTTAGTTTTGATAACTCAGCTAATATTACTTCGTTTAGCCAAATTGTTATGGTGAATATAGCTAATATTTCAGATTTGGATATTGAATGGTTAGAATTTGATGTAAAACGTCAAGATTTGGATCAAGTTTTATTGACTTGGCAAACAGCTTCGGAACGCAATAATGAAGGCTTTGAGGTTTACAGAATGCGTGATAATGAATCGACACCTATTCAGATTGGTTTTGTAGAAGGACTAGGAAATTCTGATGAAATACAGTCCTACACTTTTGAAGATGATGAAAATTCTTATAGTGGATTGACTTATTATCAATTAAAACAAGTAGATACTGATGGTAGTTTCGATTGGTCTGCATTGAGACAAGTAGATGGAATTCGTTTGGATCAAGATATAATTATACATCCTAATCCTGTCTTGGATGCTTTACAATTAAGAATTGGACAAGTAAGCAGTCAAACAGCAACTATCCAAATTTATAAAATGAATGGTGCTTTTGTCTTGGAACGTTCTTATGCTATTGAGCCTAATCAGGTTTTGACAATTGATGAAACTAGGCAATTCCCAGCAGGTAGCTACTTGCTAAAAGTGAGCTTTGATCAATCTAAGGATGGGTTTACAAAACGATTTATTATTGATGGAAATTAGTGTTTTTTAATTTTTTGGATAAAAAATGGTGTAAATGCTTCTAAGTATTTATACCATTTTTTTTGATACTTTTTTGTCTAAAAATCCCTTTAATACTGGTTTTTTGAATTATATGGCTTTTTTTTTTTTGAAAAAACCCTTTTTTTGTTTTTCAAAATATATCTAATAATATAAATATTTGTGATGTCGACAAACTCTAGCGTTTTATACATGTATATCCAAACAAAAAACTTAATTCAACAAACGACAATCACAAGATTATTATGAACAGGACAATCCAGATCATTGCATTCTCCCTATGGATGTTATGCCTTTCTATTCAAACCTATGGACAATGTGCCTATGGCATATCAAATTCTACCGACCCTACCTGTACCGCAGCTGCCAATGGTGTCATTCAAGCAGATAACATAGTGGGTGCAAGCTATCTATGGAATACAGGAGCAACTACACAAAGTATAACTGGACTCATCGCAGGAACTTATTCTGTGACTATTACCGATGCATTAGGTTGTGTATCTACTGATAATGTAACCTTAACAAATATTGGACTAGCTATTACATTTAGTGACAGTAGTTGCTATGGTTATCTTTCTGCACCTCCTTCCAATGCAGCTTGGCCATGTAGCTATACATGGAGTACAGGAGAAACAAGTATCAGTATTAATTATACCACAGCAGGAACTTATTCTGTAACTATA
>JAKVCT010000402.1 GCA_022448995.1 Saprospiraceae bacterium | reverse complement strand
GTTATTAAGTGCCCCTTCTCGTTAGCTTTTCGTTGGTATTGATGTAACCAAGTCATCAGCAAAACAAAGTATTGGAAATGTTGGTTTAAACGCCTTAACATCTTAGCTTCTATCGGTAGATTAATCTTTGTAGCGTAGGGATTGACTACTTGGTATTTCTCTAGTACACGTATCATGTTACAGAGGGATTCTTTAGCTTTTTGTTGGCTATTGGTATCCTCTTTACCTTCTAGTAAGCTGTTTTGGTAGTGTATGATGTTCTTTGTTTGTTCTAATGATTCATCTATCTTAATGATTACACTACGGCTAAGGTTATCTGTGTAGATTTCTTTTGTAGATGCACTAAGACTAGAAAAATGGGCATACACGGTTTTAATTCCTGAGTTCATTTCTCCCCAAATGTCCTTACGTGTAATGGATGTAGATATCTTTCCTGCTGATTGTAGTTCTCTAAAGGCATATTGCGATTCTACGTCTAGTCCTTCAAAGTCTTGTATCAGTATCAACTTGCCTATTAAATCATCCTTTTTGTAATGGTACAGGCTCTTACTGGTTACTCTGGTTAAGGAAATGACTTCATTGCTTGGAATACACTTAGCTATGGTATTTATCAGATGACTTTTACCAGCTCCACTAGTACTGTTTACAATTCCGTGTAATGGGTAATCGGTTTTGTAACTTATACTAATCAAAAACGCTAACAATCTAGAATTGTCACCCCCTACACACCCTAAATCAGTTAATTGTTTGTCTATGTTCTTTAGCAGGTGTTTAGACTTCAAGCTAGTAATGGCTGATTTTTCTGCTTTTCTATCTAGTGGATGGGGAGCTGCCACTTTTGTTACTTCTACTATTTGTTCTTCTCTGTAGTTCTGTAGTAGTTCTGCTAGTTTAATGATGTCTGCTTCTAGTATGGTTTTAGTTATCACTAGGTTGTTTTCTAACAAGTAGCAGCTTAGCTTAGAAATTTGGTTAGTATTGTACAGGTCTATCTTTGTAGTATGTACTTTTACTTCTCCTACTGGGTGGAATTGTAAAGTGATTCTTAAGCTTCCTAAATCCATTGGTAGGTTACCAAGTACAAAATACTGTCCTGCATTACCAGTGAATATGATTTTATGTGGATGTGGGTGTTCTAGTTCTGTGTTTTCTAATTCAATTAGGTGTTGTTCTATTGTTTTCATGTTTTTTCTATTTAGTGGTTATTCTTACTATAAATTCAAGTAGATGTCTTGTATTTCTTTGTCTCTGATTCCCAGGTAACGCTTAGTAATGGCTACTGATGAATGGTTAAACACTTGTCCAAGCAGTATCAATGACTTTTCTGAATAGTTGTTCTTAGACCATATCCTACGACCAAATGTCTTTCTAAATGAATGGGTAGAAAACTTTATTCCTAGCTCGTATTTAATGGCTATCTTCTTTAGTTTTCTATTGGTGTATTGTAGGGAATATGGGAATATCAAATCATCATCAAAAGGCTGTATCTCTGCCCTTGTTTTGTCCAAGTAATGGCTTAGCTCTGAATTTATGTGAATGGTTCTTAGTTTGCCTGTTTTGGCTTCCTTTAGGATTAATTTAGTATCTATGTCAGACCACTTTAATCGTTTTAAGTCTGAAATTCTTAATCCTGTGTAACTACCTACTGCGATTAGAGTTCCAAAGTGGTAATCTTCATCTCTTAGTAGTTTTTGTATGAGTAGCTGCATTGTTTCCCACTTGAGGAAATCAGCTGTTGTGTTGCTTCCTTTTAAGCTCATGTTGTAAAGTTTTAATGGTGAATTAAAGAGGTTCTCTTCCTACAATAGTGAACCTGAAATTTTGGAAATATTGGTAACAATGGCGTACTGATGACATGCTACTAATGATGGCTGTTTATCGGTTCACTAACTACTGTGTCAATACATTAATGAAACACCAACTTATCAAGTCCATACTGCTCAACGGCATCTTGTGGTACTTTTGAAAACTCTAGCTGAGGATATTGCTCAGAATGTGCCTTAGTAGTTACTAGAAAAAGTGCTGTATCGCTGATGATGTGTACTTTCTTATCCTCTAGCATATCTAGTGTTATTCCGTTAACTAGCTCTGTGTAATGTAAATCTTTCATATTGAATTGTTTTTAAATTGTTACACAGACAGCTAGGTAGTAGGAAAATTACCCCCGCCTAATTGTTACAGCAAATCGAAATATTATTTGTTTCCCCTCTCTAGAGTTGCTAGGGGGTAGATTAGGATAAGCTTGCAGTCCGAGTATTGAACCACAAAAGCAGTAATACTCCTGTTCGTAATTGGAGTTCCTTATGTGGATTACCTGAAGATTACTGGAACGGAAATGGAGAACAGGAGGATTACGGGATTAAAATGTAGTGTGTGTAGGGTGGGTATTTTTTTAATCTTTACATTGTACCTCAAATTAAATTTAAAGATGAAACATCACGAAACATTACAAGAGCTTTTTAACGCTATCAACAAACTTACATTCTCCTTTAAAACAAAGATGGAGCAACATTCTAAAGATGACCCTACTGGAATTGATGTAACTTATAACCTATTATGCAACAATCAATCTTTAGAAGAATTTACTTTATCTCTTAACTCTATTCGAACAAGTATTGAAAATCAAATTAGCACTACCTTAATGAAAAAGGGTGCTGACTACAAAAAAGAAATTATTGAAATACTTATCAGTACTGATGAATATCTAAGGTATTATGGTTATCAAGAATCATTTAAAGGTATTATTATAGATGAACAAAAAAAGGATCTTGAGGACAATCAAGCTTATAAATTAGGTGCTATAGAATACAGGAACATTACACAATCTAAGGTAGTTAAAAGTGAGTTTTTTCTTTGTATTAAAAATGAAATAAAAAAGCTTAAAGACTTTCTTTCTACTCAAGTAATAGATGTTGATTCTAAAAACACCGTCCAACAAAAACTTAAATTCAATACTCCAAGAGCTTCAATATTAGCTAGTCTTATCAACGAATTAGAAGCTAAAAGGTGGATAGAATTACCAAAACGACAAGGAGAGGTAAATTATGCAGCATTGGCTAGACTATGTGATGCAATCTTTGAATTTGAAGGCACAAAAAAATCATTACATAATCACTTTAAAGACAAAAACATAGTATCAGAAGTTTATAAAAACAAAATTAACTTAGGAGATATTGACGATTTTAAATAGCTGGTCAGCCCACCTCTAGACTACCTCTAGACCACCTATTCTCACTTTGTTTTACTCAAATTTGTACCAGTTCCTAATCAATAAACGAATTGAGAATTAGGAGTTAGGAGATATTTCCGCAGAACCCTAAAAAAATATATAACATGGGGAAAGAATTAAAAGTAAATGAAATCGAACAAATGATTTCAGAAATGGTTGAAACAAGATTCAACACGGTAACAAAACAAGTTGAGTATTCAGAAGGTGGTTCAGAGTTTAGACCAATGACAGACAGAATGGAAAACATCATTCTAAGAAATTTAAAAAACCAAGGTGTGAAGATAGGTGTCCACACAGTTAAAAACATCTTAGAATCTGACTTTAGTGACCCATACTATCCTTTTGTATCATACTTTGGTAATCTGACAAACAATGAAGATGGAATTGACCATATTGGAAATTTAGCTGATATTGTTGACGTTAAAAATGACAAATACTGGAAGGAATGGTTTAAAAAATGGTTAGTTGGAGTGGTAGCAGGATGCATGAATAGCAAAAAGGTTAATCAACAAATGCTTGTGCTTGTAGGAGGACAAGGAATAGGTAAAACTACTTTTTTGGAA
>JAKVCT010000401.1 GCA_022448995.1 Saprospiraceae bacterium | reverse complement strand
CCGATCAGACAAAGTGATCAAGTCTTGCTCATTTTTCTCATAAAAATGGACAAGTTTACGATAATTGGCAGGGTGGATTGACCTGAAATCTTGAAATAATTGAGATGAAGACTGATTTGTATACTGAATACTCATGATTCCTAATTGCTCAATGTTATACTGATACTTTTCCTAATATGTTCATCCTTATAAAGATACAAAATCTTCGGTGGATATAAAATATTTTGAAACTTCTCAAATACCTGACTACCAAAAAACAACTCTCCTTGCTGTAAGCCTCTTGAATTTTTATCGTATTTTACTAAATACTCAAAAAGTAGGAAGACCAACTGCTTGTAAAATTTTGCGAACTGTACACTTGATCAACTATGAATATCAAGAGCTAGCATTATAATTCTCAATAAATCTGTCTTATATTTAAGTTCTTAAATCAAGAAGATCATATTAATCAATGGTCCGTAATGGTTTAGTTTTACTAAGCCCTTTCGGGTTTATCGACAAAATATAAACTTTGGTCTAAAGAGTACAACATAGTCCTTACAAAATTAGTATTGTAAGAAGTTCATATCTAAAACGCAAAAATGGAAATAAAGGTTATGATTTTTATTCCTAAAAAATACTTTTTTTATATTACAATAATATCATTTCTAGGCATTAGTGCCTGTGATCAAAACCAACACACCGAATATTCGGGTTTTCAGATTCATAATACCTTGGATAGTTCACCAAATCAAAAACAACATATGCCAAATATTAGAAAAATACCAGTGAAGGATTTTTTCAAAAATCCAGAGCGTGTTGCCTATAAGCTTTCTCCTAATGGAGAATATATTGCTTATCTAGCTCCTTACCAGAGTCGTTTGAATATTTTTGTCAAAGCAATAAACGAAAACGAAGCAACCCGAGTCACCTCAACTACAGATCGTGATTTATCAGGATTCTTTTGGGCAAATAATGAACGCTTAATGTATATTCGTGATTTTGGTGGCGATGAAAACTTTCACTTATTTTCTGTAAAAAAAGATGGATCGGAGGAAAAGGATCTAACTCCATTTGAGGGAGTCCGAGTTATGATTATTGATGACCTAGCAGAGGATGAAGATCACATGCTTGTAGGAATGAATAAACGTCATCCTCAACTTTTTGATCCTTATCGTATCAATATCCATAGTGGAGAATTGACACAAATAGCAGAAAATCGAGGTGATATTACAGAATGGATTACAGATCACAAAGGCAAATTGAGAATAGCAGTTGCAACCAATGGAGTAAATACAACTCTGCTGTATCGAGCTTCTGAACAAGATACTTTTGAAGCAGTAGCTACTCATGATTTTAAGATCTCGGTTTATCCTATGTACTTTGACTTTGATAATAGTGAAACGGTCTATGCTTTATCCAACAAAGGGCGCGATAAGTTGGCTATCATAAAAATGAATATTCGTACGGGTGAAGAATTAGAGTTGATTTATGAGCATCCAGAGGTTGATGTTACATATATGTCTTATTCTAAAAAAAGGAAGGTACCCACAACTATATCTTACACCACTTGGAAACGAAAATACAAGTTTGTTGATCCACAGATCCAAGCACATTATAAGGATCTAGAGACACAACTAGGAACTGATCACGAAATTTCGATTACTAGTACGACCAAAGAAGAGGATAAATTTATTATCAGAACTTACAATGATCGTTCTTTGGGTGCTTATTATTATTATGATACCCAAAACAAAGAACTCAAGGAATTGGCAAAAGTAGGTTCTTGGCTCAAAAAAGAAGAGTTAGCTACTATGAAGCCCATTCAATACAAATCTCGTGATGGGCTTACTATCTGTGGCTACTTGAGTCTACCTGTTGGTGTAAAAGCCAAAAATCTACCTGTAGTGATTAATCCACATGGTGGCCCTTGGGCTAGAGATTCTTGGGGATTCAACCCCGAGGTTCAGTTCTTGTGCAACAGAGGTTATGCGGTTTTACAGATGAATTTTAGAGGAAGTACAGGTTATGGTCGCGAATTTTGGCAAGCATCTTTCAAGGAATGGGGACTAAAAATGCAAGATGATGTAACAGATGGCGTAAATTGGTTGATCAAAGAAGGTATTGCTGATCCTGATCGTATTGCTATCTATGGTGGTAGTTATGGTGGTTATTCTACCTTGGCAGGAATCACATTCACCCCTGATTTATATGCTTGTGCAGTAGACTATGTAGGTGTTTCTAATCTATTTACCTTTATGGAAACTATTCCACCTTATTGGGAGCCTTACCGCAAGATGTTGTATGAGATGGTTGGAAATCCTGAAGATTCTGTAGATAATGCTCGTTTGAAAGCAACCTCTCCTGTTTTCCATGTAGACAAAATCAAGGCTCCATTGCTAATTGCACAAGGTGCCAAAGATCCAAGAGTCAAACAAGCTGAATCGGATCAAATGGTAGAAGCTTTGCGCAATAGAAATATCAATGTAGATTATATCCTAAAAGAAAACGAAGGACATGGTTTTCATAATGAAGAAAACCGTTTCGAGTTTTATGAGCGAATGGAAGCCTTCTTGGATATGCACTTACAGTTAGCCAATGTGGAAGAATAGTTAGGGAGCTTAGCTTCATTGAGCACTTCGTGGTTTCACATCGCAAATAAGCTACTGATAATAAGTCATTTACAATACTATTTAAATAAATCACCCCGCTTTTATACTTTATAGTCAAAAGCGGGGCGATTTATTTTTTAAAGTTGCTTCGCGAAGCACCCTAGTTAGTAATATGCCAAAACTAAAATAACTTAACTACTTTCTGAGTGTTCTAATAGTAACATATCTATAGAATGCTTTTTTTATAAAAAAGCTCCATTTGAGTACTTAAATACTTCCATCATGAAAAAATCACACTTATATATCTCCCTTGCCAGTATAACAGTATTGCTAACTTCCTTTGCTATTACGGGTAAAACAATTGACTTAAAATTTGACTTTTCTTGGGTCAAAGCTCCATCACAGTCTTGGTTAGCTTCCAAACCTTTTTATAAAGCTTCTTTAGATGAACGCCAGAAAAAACTCCGTCAACATCTTAGTCTTTCAGGCTTAGACCTAGAAAAAGGTAATGTTAAAATAAGTAAAAATAATTTCACTAAAAATATAAACGAATTAGTAGGGATCCTAAGTAATCCTAATGGTTATCATGGTCAATATAACAATCCAGATTCTAAAGGTGCTCTAAAGGCACTCTACTTTAACCATATTGCAAGCAACTGGTCTAATGATGAGCACGAATTTGTCTTTGCCAATACCGTTTACAATATAGATAGAGAAGCAAGTTCACTTAAAGCTGCTTTTGATATCTCCAAAGGGCTAATTTTTGCTGCAATTTCAAAAGATCAATACGAGTCTAAATCCTTTGGTTTATATACGAACAATCTAATCAAAACTTATGAACATATTACAAGTCAAAATGGATGGGAAGATAAATTTAATAGTTTTACAGATCGTTTGAGTAATGAAGATCGCAACTCTAATTACTGTGGGATTATGATCTGTCCTGATGGTTGGGATGATTTAATTTGTCCTGATATTAAGAAAGAATTCCACTCCCCTGATGAAGGAGACAATGGAGATGATTATGAAACTTATGTTGCTTACCGTGATGTTATGTGGTTCCACTCTTTCTGGTATCGTCGTTATGTCGAAGGAAATATGGATGTAGTTATTGAAATTTTAAAAGAGATCAAAGAAAATTATAAATAGAAGTTATTAAAAAATTAAGTAAGTAAGTAGGTGGACATAATTAATTTTATAATAATTCACAAGGTTTTTTGATGCTGAACGAGGCGAAAAACGCAGGGA
>JAKVCT010000400.1 GCA_022448995.1 Saprospiraceae bacterium | reverse complement strand
CCTACGTTTTTCGCCTCGTTCAGCATCAAAAAATCTTGTGAATTATTATAAAATTAATTACGTCCACCTACTTAATCTGTGAATTTTTATACTTCTCTATAAACTCTGAAAAACTCAGTGAAGCGAACCTTCCACAGACAATTGTTTAGATCAAGGATGTTTTTTATACACTACTCTATTCTAAAATTACGATAGATTCTAGTATTTTACCTCTTTGAGCAGTGTCAATAAATAAATTATAAAAATAGAATTGCATGAAGAAAATAGTTATTGCAGGAGCAATAATAGGTGTACTTGGTGTACTTACCTTGCTTTTAGTTAGTGAGTTTTGGTCAACTAAAGAAAAAAAGTCTATTATGAGTTCATTTAGAGAAGAGATGTTTGTGCCACCACCACCACCACCACCAGATCCTACAGCTATTGAGTTTGATGGAGAAGATGGTCAACATTATGGACTCCGAATCATTAATCAAACCTTTATGAATAATGAGAAACGTAATTATTATGGAAGCAATGCACCTAACTCTTTAGATATTTTATGGAAACACAACCTTGGTACAGGAAAAACACGAGTAAAGGGTATGGTCAGTTGGAGTGGGGCAGGTTGGACAGGACAGCCACTTATGGTAGAAGAAAATGGGGAAAAATATATAATACAAGGTGCATACGATCATCACCTAAAAAAGATTAATGCTAAAACTGGTGAGTTAGTCTGGCAATACAAATATGACGATGTACTTAAGGGGACAGGAACACTTTGGATTAATCACAATGCAGATTCCTTAAAAGACTATTGTGTTATATTACAAGGAAGCCGCTCAGGAACAAGTTTGAGTGCGAAGTATGTGCCAAGTTTTAGAGCAGTTTCTTATTTCACCGGAGAAGAATTATGGCGATTAAATAGTGTGCGTACACGATGTTACAGTCGAGATGTAGATGCTTCTGCTTTGGTACTCAATGACACTGCTTATTTGGGCTTAGAAAACGGTATTTTTACCATTTTTGATCCTGATCGTAGAAATGCTTCTATCCGAGATGGGATGTTTCAACCCAAAATTCATAAGAATACAGATACTTTGTTTTGGAAAAGTGACATCAAAAAGCATGGAGGTAATCTTGTAACAGAAGCTTCTCCTTCTCGGCTGGGGGATCGTGTGTACTTAGCTTCCGGATCAGGACATGTTTGGGGGTATAACCTAAAAACAGATTCTATAGATTGGGAATACTTTATTGGTTCTGATATTGATGGTTCTCCTGTTGTCACTGACGACAATTGTTTGTTAATTTCAGTCGAAAAGCAATACATTAGGGGGCGTGGTGGTTTGCTCAAGTTAGATCCTTCTAAGCCAGCAGCTGAAGCTGCTGTTTGGTATTTTCCTACAGGTAACCGAAATTTTGCCTCTTGGAAAGGAGGAATTATTGGTACAGCGAGTGTAAATGATTGCTACAAAAAAGAGGGAGTCTCCAATATTGCTGCATTTACTGCCATAGATGGGTTTACTTATGTTATTGATACCAAGAAAGTGGAAGAGGATTCAGTCTTGATTTTTGATAATAAATCTTATTTACCACAGCCTAAATTGATTTACAAATACGAAACAGGACCCGCTATTTCATCTCCTATTTTAGTAGACAACAAGTTGATTTTGGCAGGCTATGATGGTATTCATTTATTTGAATATGATGAGCAGTTCAATTTTAAACTGTTAGCTAAAGTTGCTAAAACATTCGAAGCAACACCTTTTGTAGATGATGGGAAAATCTATGTCGCTTCTAGAGATGGTAATCTCTATTGCTTTGGTGAAAAACCAAAAATAATACAATAATCCCTAAAACGAACAAGATGAAAACAACGACCAATTCTATGCAAGATGTTTCTTTATTTTTGTATCAGTTAATGCAAAATCAACTGCAGATTGAGCATCCTCTTAAAGTATTCTTAGACTTAGAACCAGATACTCATGCTAAATCTCTGTTCTTATCTAATTATTTGGTTAAAGGGACAACCTGGCAGGATTTGGAGAGTTTACGGGAAACCTTATTAGCCTCAACAGATTTTTTAGATTTAGGGGGGGCTACAGTAGATTGGATTAGTGTACGTTCTACTTTTGATGGATTTTCTCCTTCTATTTCATTTGCTGCTCTACTCATTGTGGCAGCAACAGGACATAAGGTAGCTAAGTTTGGAGATTTTGCTTACAGTAAGGGGGGAATAGTTGGGTATTCAGATTTATTATCCTATTGTGGTTGTCAGTTTAAAAGAGATGCAACTAAGTTAGTTGAAGGGCTAGAGCAAAATAACTTTTGTTATATTCATGCACCTTATTTTTATCCTGTTTTGCAAGAGTTTGAGGAAGCACGCAAACTGTTTGCTCTACCCAGCTTTTTAGATACTTTATTGCCTCTCATACATCCCAATCCTAAAACACAACTATTTCTAGGGGTTCCTAATATACACTTGGTACGTACTTATGAGTATTTCTTGAAGAAGAATGCTTATACTGCAAGTTTTGTGTATGATGAGGAAGGTTTTGCGGAGATTTCCTTGCGCAAATCATTTAGGCATATCACATATACTAATGATTATACTTTTAATCCAACACAATTGAAACTACCTAAATTAGAGGGAGCTAGTGTACTAAATAGTGAGGAAAATACAGCTGCTGAAGTCCGACGTTTAGAGCGGATTCTAACAGAGGCTGGTTCTGATGATGAAAACTGGGTAGTTTTAGCGAATGCAGCTTTTATATTACAGCATATTGATTCCAAAATGAATTTCTCTGGAGCATTAGCCGAAGCTGAAGCCGCCTTATTTTCAGGGCGTGCATTACAGGTTTTAGAACAAGTGATTGGTTTGTAATTGATTGATTATTAAAAATATATGCTGGTGAGTGTGGCTTTTTATTAATTAATTGGCTGAATCTCTTATTGGCATAGAGCTAATGGTCTACGCTGTAGATAGATATTTCGTATATATGGTGAAGGTGTTAACTACGTTGATCCCTTAGGGGTTAGCCCTTTGCTGAGCCTTGCTGTAGCTCTGTTTTTGATTTTGCATCAGTATAAAAAACATCAAATTGCAGTGGCGTATTTTAATGTGTCGTCATAAAAACATCAATGAATTATTAATTTTAGAATATACCAAATAATTAGCCATGAAACCTATATTATTATTGCTATTGACAAGTTGTTTTATCAATCTAAATTTATCCTACGCCCAGAATATACCTTATATTTCTAACCGTGACGCAATAAATGATTTAGAACATCTAATTGAAAAAATAGAGCAAGTTCATTACAATCCTTATTTCAAGATAGATAAGAAGAGTTTTCAAATCCTTAAAGATAGTGTTACAGGATTATGGAATCAAGATTCTATTTCACTTACAGCATTTATGGAGGATGCAATGCAACTTACTGCTTTGTTGAGTGGGGGACATACTATGGTAGATTGGCAAAATGAACTGCTTTTTCCAGCCTTATTGGAATACAAATTCATACCATTGAAGGCTAGACTAAACAATAATGGATGGGTAGAAATTACCCAAACTAAAGATTCACAACTGAAAGAGGGAATGCTAATAAAAAGTATTAATGGAATCTCTGCAAAGGTATTGTATCAACGAACAATGAGCTATGTAGGAGGATTGGAAGCTTTCAAAAATGCATATGCTGCTGATCTTTTTCCTTTATTACTGTTCTTTAATCCTGAGATTAAAGCTCCTTATCAGTTAGAGCTATCCAATGCCAAGACAATAGACTTAAAAAATGCATTAAGCGTTCAAGAACTACAAGAATTCTTGAGTGCTGACCAAGCAGAGGAGAATTATAGTTTTAAGATACTCAAGCATAAGACA
>JAKVCT010000040.1 GCA_022448995.1 Saprospiraceae bacterium | reverse complement strand
TTTTTGTTGTAATTAAATTTACAAAACTTTACTTATCAATCCTTTATGTTTTTTCTTTTTCCTTAGTTCACGTTAATGTACTAAAAAGCCCAAAAGATTTATAATATTCTACTAGATATATGCTCATATATTTCATTATTAATAAAAACTATGTTCTATCAAAATTTATATGATACACATATTAGATAAGTAAGAGCTGAGCTTGTGGGGGTATTCTCAGCATTAAGTTGGATATGTGACAAGATAAAAGGGGCTGTCTCGTACCTTTGGATGAGATGCTAAGATTACAGAAAATAAGATTAAATTTGAAGATAAAGACCATGCAGGAGTACAAGGCTGTCAACCACCATGAAAAATGGATGGAGTTTTTTAGAGTAACCCTGCATGGGGAGGTTCATTAGAGCAACAACAGCACAAAACCCTTAATCAAAAGTATTAATATGGGTGGTCTCACGAGACAATGCGCCAGATGAATCCTCTTTTTATACAAACTACTAAATTTAATTTTATGAAAGCAGTAGTAAAGAAACAACATGTAGGAATAGACATAGCTAAGGATGATTTTAAAGCTTGTCTTATGCAACGAATGAGCAACGATAGAGTTCGAGTGAAAGCCTCTCGAAGTTTCAAAAATACAAGTAAAGGCTTCTGTAATTTTGTAGCTTGGCTTTCTAAAAAAGCGTGTAAGGATTCCCCTGTACATATAAGTATGGAGGCAACAGGAGTATACCATGAAAACTTAGCTTATTATTTGCATGAAAAGGGACATAGAGTAAGTATCCTCTTAGCCGTTGTGGTAAAATCTTACTTAAGAAGTTTAAACATAAATACAAAAACAGATAAAACCGATGCTAAGTGTATTGCTCAGATGGGGATTGAACGAAATTTGGAACCATGGCATCCTATTAGTAGCGAGATGCGTCGCCTGAAGCAATTGACAAGAGCCAAAGGAAATCTTATCAAGCAAAAAACAGCTCTTAACAATCAATTACACGCTTTGGAACATAGTCATCTGCCCAGCAAGGAAGTTATTCAAATAATAAAGAAACAACAGAAATTACTGGAGAAGCAAATAGAGCAATTGAAACAACTAATTGAGGATACAATAATGCGAGATGATTTTTTGAAAGAACGAATCTTGAAAATTTGTAGAATCCGAGGATTAGCCTTGGATTCAGTGGCTACAATTATTGCAGAAACCAATGGTTTTCAACACTTTTCATCTATAGCACAATTAATTTCTTATGCAGGATATGATGTGGTCGAAAATCAAAGTGGTTCATCTATTAGGGGGAAAACTAGAATATCTAAAAAGGGAAATTCTAATATTCGAAAAGCCTTACATTTTCCTGCTTTGATAGCTAAGAGATATGAACCTGTTTTCCAATTAGTTTATGAGCGAATTTTTGAGCGAACTAAAATTAAAATGAAGGCTTATGTAGCCATACAAAGAAAACTTTTAATTCTGATTTATACGTTATTCAAAAATAATGTAGCTTTTGATCCTAATTATTATAAAAAGCTATCTAATGAAGATACAAAAAGTAGGCAAGACACAATGCTTGCCTACACTGGATGATTGTTCTAATAAACAACCTCCTTTTACCTTACAAATTTAAAAATTATTTCGAAAAACTTTTGGTTTTTAACACAGCACCTGAAAAGGCAAGTTTCGAAAAATAGAACCAAATAAAATTTTGGATTTTATTTTTTCTTTGTTGCGAGAGAACCCTGAAAGGCTCAGCGCAGCTAATGAATTAGCTGCGCTGAGCCTTTCAGGGTTCCCTCGCCAAATAATATTCTAATCTTTCAGATTAGGGTAACCTTTTTAGACAACCTCCTTTTGAGTTTGATGTGTATATTTATCAACAGTTCGTCTAGTATATATTACAATACGAATTCCTCTCTTCTAATCTAAAATGGACTAGCGTACTCAGGATTGGTTCTCAGTACGTCATCAGATAAGGTTTTTAAGAAAGCTACCAAATCTGTTTTATCTTGTTCAGAAAGCCCCAGTCCGTGATCAACAATGGCATGCATATTAGGATCTAAGTTGGGAGACTCTACAGAACCCGAATTATAATGTTCTACAACTTCTTCTAAAGTAGTAAAACGTCCATCATGCATATAAGGGCCAGAATGTTCAATATTTCTCAAAGAAGGTACTTTAAACTTACCAATATCAAAAGTAGAATTAGTAAATTCATAAAGTCCTTTATCTGTATCTGTTCCAAAAATCGTGTCTAAACCATTATCCATAAATAGATTATTGGTGAATAATGCACCTCCATGACAGTGAAAACAATCTGCTCCACTATTATCAGGATCATTTGGTCGGTGTTCGGTAAAAAATAACTGACGGCCTCTTTCTTCAGAAGCAGTCAATGAAGCTAATCCCTGTAGATACTGATCATACTTAGAGTCTTTGGAGATGATACTAAACCCAAACTGTTCTAAGGCCAGACCAATGCGTTCACGTGTAATTTCTTCGTCTCCAAAAGCTGCAGTAAATTTTTCTACATACATTGGGTCAGCTTCTAACTTTATGATTACAGCATCCAAATCGGCATCTAATTCCAAAGGATCTTCAATAGGCATTAGGACTTGGCTTCTTAGGTTTGCTACTCGACCATCCCAAAAGAATCCATCTCGATGATAAGCTATATTGAATAAAGCCATTGAATTGCGTCGTCCACTCATTTGGTGGATACCAACACTAAACTGATTAGGATCAGTAAAGGCATTTTCTTGTAAATGACAGTTGCCACAGGCCATGCTATTATCACCAGAAAGTTTTTTATCGTAAAATAGATGGCGTCCCAAATCCACTCCTTCTACAGTTAGAGGATTATCTTAAGGTAAACTAGGTTGAGGAAGCATGCCATTACCTAAATCTAGAACATAAGGTGTTGTACTATGCTTATTGTCTTTTTTGCACGATTGTAAAGCACAGGATATGCTCATGGTTACAAGAAGTAATACAACCTGTTTGTATATCTGAAAAAGATTATTCATAATTCAAATAGGTTAAAGAGGATTTTACATTAGTACTAATATTATTAGCCAGACCATTATCTCCACTAGAATGCGAAACATTTCCATTGTCTACGTTTATCAAATTAGGGGCATTGAAAATAGCTGCTAAATCAAATTGCAGACGAACTTTCTTATTCGCATCAAGCATCAAGTTTAGGTTCGCAAAATCAAAAGGCATGCGGTTTTCGTCAAAAGCGATATGATAGGAAAAAGCTCCCGTATTTGTAGCGTTTGCATCTGCCTTATATTGACCTTCCATAGAAAGGAAGATATATCCAGAGTTCCAATTCCAATGCATATTGTTAAGCGTTGGGCTCAATGGATGATCGGCAGTGTAAAGATTAGGGTTTGACTTATTTGCAGCATCATCTAAACCAATGGTCAACTTAATGGCTGTATATTCTCCCTCAGGAATACTATCTAGGACAAACCTACTGCGGTTATTGATCGGATCTACAAAAGCATACTTATTTTCTAACACCAGGGATTCCCCATCAGACTTAGAGAGTTCTATTTCTGAGATTAAGTATTTGAAAGTATAAAAACTTAGAATGTTTCCAGCCTGATTCTCTAAGCTCAAACTATTAAAAGTTACATCTTGACCATCAAAAACATGATTAATATCAATAGTCAACTGATGGTAGGTTTCTTTCTTTTTACAAGATCCTAAAAGACATATAATAAAAAGTGCAACAAATAAATATTTCATAAGATATAGATGGTGTCAATGCTCCAAGGTAGCTTGAAACATTGTAGGTTATAATAAATATTGGAAGTGCTTGGAAGTCAAAATAAAGCTTGAGTCAAGCAATGTTTAGTAAGTGGTTTACTACGTAGTACACAATACTTAGTTTTATAAATAAAGTGAGTAATGGATATGTACTACACTGATTCTTAAACAGAAAAAATGCATAGAAATGGCATTTCCTTACAGGGGTATGTAGGTTTTAGTTTCTAACAAAGAAATGACTGAAAATGTAAGTATAACTTAGGTGGACTATTACTCAAAGGAGTCTGTACGTAGAATAATTGTTTGTGTGCAAATAATGGTCTTATATAAGTCGTCTGATAAATTAAAATCTTTGGAGGAGTCAATAATATGGGTTCACAATCAGCAGCTTCACAAAATTCTAGATTGCTATCCGATGTACTAGATGAGATAATTACCTCATGTAGATAATCTGTAGAGAGATAGCAGCATTTGGAAGAGTACGAATAGTCTATTTTTTCTTTTACAGATGTACTTCTCAAGATTGGTGTACTACAACATGTTCGTTTCTTGCGGAAAGTGTTTTTCTTGAGCTGACAACAAGAGCTTCTCTTCTTTTTTTCGTTTGGAAGAACTTTAGGTTTAGGCAAACAACAGATCTCTATTTGTTCTACTACTGACAAGCTCACATATTTTCCCTTACAGAAATGCTTCTGAAATGTCATTCCTGAAGTCGATAAAAAAACCAAATTGGCTAGGAAAATATGTAGTACCTTAAGTAACATTTAACTTCAATTTTATAATTCTACAAGTTCTCCAAACTTATCTAAAACTAATATTTAAGTCTAAATAATAATCTTGGCTATTGTTGAATAGCCAGGGAAGATCTGTAAATAGCATTTCATTTTAAAATTATGACAGTTTTAGGCAAGCTCTTTTTTTATCAAAAATTTAACTCTACTAATATAAATAATTTTTTACAGATTTGGTTTATTGCTTCTTGTCAATAACTTTTTATTTCGTTCAAACCGCCAAAAAGTATTAGTAATACCTAGAAATGAAGAGACTAATGCTAGTAAGTAACAGCCAAAATATTATATTATTCAAAACGAATAATACTGTATGCTGCTTGATGTGCTTGGCGTCTAAAGATTTTATCCTCTTCCAAATTTTCCACCACTCTATCATCATCATGAATGAGAAATAAGGTATTCTCGTCTAAAATGGTTACCCCTTCTGATTTATGGTTAAAATGTAAGGGTTCTCCATCCTTTGTTTTTACTAATATAGGCGCATTTCCCTTTTCTAGATCACTCAGTGAGAGTGTCCACAAATATGCTCCAATCTCCTTACTTGTCTCTCCATGTTCATAACTTGTCAATAGATACAAACGCTCATTTTTATAATCATACTCTATGCTAGACAAGGCAATAGGTAATTTTAGTTTAGGATAGTCCACTTGTCTAGGAGAAAAACGATAGGATACCTTAAAAGAATTGCTATCTAAGTCAAAATAAGGCTTATTTTTTTTGTAATTAGCACTGATCAATAGAATACTGTACTCAAAATTATTGTACTTTCTACCATATTCACGTATTCCCCAGATCAATTGTTGCTGTCCTTTTTCCTTTGGATTGGGAACATTAGCCAAACCTTCGACCTTAAAATATGGGATAGAGTCTCTAGATACAGCAAGATATTGGGTTAAGGCTTCTTGTATAGGTCTGCGCAGAGATTTAGAGCTATTCACTTGATCATTTTGCGTCATAGATACGATGGGCACCAAAGGTAAACGAGAACTACCATCCCAAGAAAGCCCTAGCAAGGTATTATAGGCATCCATTGTATTATCACTAGAGTGAATGCGATCAAAACCTGTTCCCAACCATAACATATCATTGTCTACACTAAAATCTTCAAATTTTCTGGCTGATCTGATATTAGGATGCTGAAGGTATTCTATTTTCTTATCAAGCTTGAGTGTTTCCAGGTCAAAAGGTACTTGGAACAAGGCAGAACCTTCAGGAGTATTTTTATCACTTGCAATGAATAGCTTACCGTTTAGATAGGCTACAGCTGAAGCTTCACAATAGTAAAGTTTATTGTTGAGGCTGTCTAGACTTCCTTTTTCAAAACAATCTATGGTCCCTTCTTGTATAATACTTGCTGTTAAATTAGCTTTAGCCAGCTCTTTTTCTTTTTTACGGTCTAATTGTGTATTCTTGCAGGCGGTAGCTATCCACAGGCTGCAGGCAGTGATTATGAATAATGAAAATCTCATATGCTTTGTCTCTAATTTGGATAATAATTATATTCTCCCCAATACCATAGTTTATGGATTTTTAGCTTCGCTGAGCCTTACAGGATTAGCTTCGCTGAGCCCTTCGGGGTTTGACTAAACCAAACAAAAAATTAATGAACTATCACAGTAAGGAGTAGTATGGAATTCGTATATCAATATTAAACTGTACATTAACTTACAAAAAACTTTGCTATAATCTTTTCTAAAAAGAATGATTTTTGCACTAGAGATTAAAATACTTCTCACAAATCTCTTAATAATTAAGAATAACATGCAATTCAGATATCTATATTGTCTACTCTTCTCTATAATCAGTTTTTATCAATGCTCAGCCTGTAGTTTTGCCTACCAGTATAGTTATTACCCTTTGGGAATAAGTGGAGGTAGTTGGATTATTCTAGAAGCAGAGTTAGAACGTTATGTAAATACTCCTGAAAACATGATTATGATGGGAGGCATGGGAAGAAATACCCCTATGGGTGGCGGTATGGGAAATCGAGTAATGGAGGTGCGCTGGAAGGGTAATCTACGGTTAAAATCTTTACAAAATGGAGAGTTAATCTTGTTGGAAGAACTTATTTATTTAGATCTTAATGATGATACTTATGCAGAAGAGTTGCAACCACATTTTGAAAAAGCATTGGAAAAAGCACAGGCTTTGCCTCTTTTTCAAACAGCTACTTTAAAACAGCTTGGTCTATGTGATTATGATAAACAATGTACTTTTTTTCAAAAAGAGATTGACAGAGAAGCTTCCAAAGTTTATTGTTACCTAAACAAAGAAGGATACAAAGAACATAAACAAGAAATTACTTTCCCTCACAAGACCTTAGAAAAGTTTGAGAATATGACCAAACAAAAGTTTACTGATATTGAGAGTATAGAACTAGAAACGCGCAATGATTATTATAGTATTTGGCTACCTTATAGTGCTTGTGTCTATGAAGCAGACGGACAAGAAATGGTAGTTTATACCTTATCTTGGGGGCAAAAAAAAGGAGAAACCTTCAAGCAAGCTGCTACTTGGGATGTTCCTAGTTTGGGCTCTATTGATCAGTTTATCAAAGGAAGAGAAGTTTTATTCCATGGGCATCGTTTTGACACCATGCATATCATTCCCTAATTTAGAGACAGGCTTTATTGGATCGTATTTCCAATAGGTAACAAAATTTGAATAAATCCAGCTATCATTCCTAAAATAGCTCCCACAGCTATCAATTTCCACTCATCTTCTTGAAAAACAGGACGCAAGAAATTCACAAAATCATCAGGTGGTAAAGTTGACATTTTATGGTCTAAAGTATGTTCAATATCCAAAGCTTGTTTAGCATAATCAAAAACTAAATGAATCTGATTGGGAATTTCCTCTATCATACGTTCACAGGCAAAACGCTTCATGTCATCATAGGCTTTGGTTCCTGTAGTGAACTTGATAAGTGAACTCGAAAATCCTGCAGATTGGTCTATCCCCTCATTGACATGACGTTCAATAATCCCTAGTAAGCGATCGGTTGTATGGCTATTGAACATCGCTTCAAAGATATTGGGCATGGTCATGACATTATCAGAAACTAATTTTGCATACTCTCTAGAGACTGCTTTTTGGCGTTTGATAAATAACCCTTGTACTTTCCAGAATAAGAAGCGCTTTGGTTTAACAGGACTGAAGATCATTTTCAAAGCTAATACATTAGTCAACCAACCAACAAAAAGTCCACCTACTGGTAGCTGCCACCAAGCTTCAAATTTGATATAAATCAACATCTGTAAAATCCCAAATAAGAACCCAAAATAGATCCCAGAATGCTCAATAAAACGGAACTCCTTATCACCAACCTCTAAGAAAATACGATTTAATAAAGTTTTATCTTTGGTTAATTGATCTACAGCCATTTTCTTCAAATCAAAGACCTCCGTGATATTATTCTTCACTTCTATCATAATATCTTCTGTCACGTGAGGAATCTCCTTAGCTGCCTTCTTATAGATACTTTCTTTGCGTTTCTCAGGTAATAATTTCCATACAGGAACATACTTGCTCACGGCTTCATCTGTAATCCTTCGAGTCATTTCCAGGATACTGCCTTCCATTTCTTTAGCAATGACTTTGGGGTCAATATTCGCAAATTGCTCTTTGATATCAATAAGCTTTGTAGTAATCATATCTACTGATTTTCCTGCCATATCAGCAGCTTTGGAAGGTATAATACCTTGCCAACCCAAAGCAGGTATACCAGCCCAGCCTATTGGCCGAATCCCCTTGATTCCTATCCCCTTAAACTCTAAGGGATAGAACGTCATTTTCAAGGCAAGTACATTGGTTCCCCAACCAATCACTGCAGAGATAATTGGAATAGCAAGACACCACCAATTCCACGCCGAAAAATAATCTTTAAGAAAATCAATAATTAATAGAAACATAATTTACCACAGATTTTGTTGCGATTTGCTAATGTAAAGATATCCTTTCATCCACAAAAATAAATGATCATAAAAAATAGGAAAATTTGTGACTTATTGATTTTGTGGAAAAAACATATAATTTTGTATCAATGGTTTGTAAACGGTTTTAAGACTCTCAATACTCAGATATTGATAAAAAACTAACTAACTGTAATATAAAGTATAAAAAACTGATTCTCAAAACAATTAAACAATCAAAATATTAATGAAAACACTCTTATTTAGCAGTATTCTAATCACACTTTTTGCATGTGGAAATGATAAAGCTACGGTATCAAAAGATCCTAAAAGTGCAGATACAGCAATCGTTAAGTCTGATCAAGTTGCACCTCAAAAAGAAATAAAGCAACTACCCCAAATCGCCCTATATGCCAATGAAATAGGTATTCCTGACGAGTCTATGGGACGAGGTAAAGAACTTAAGTTTATCTTGAAGGGAGAACAGTTAGTCTTGGAAAACTCCGATGAGTCTAGTTTTGAATATCAAGAAAACACTAATATCATTTCTATAAAAGAACGAAGTGGAGGAACAGGAAGTGAATACACATGGAATACAACTTTTCGTCTGTTAGGAGAGGCTCCATTTCCTACTGTTATCTGTCTGAAGAGAGAGAGTGAAGAGATTTTTCTTGGCCCTCAAAATAGGAGAGATATTGATGAATTAGCATTTGAACTAGCTGCTGAAGCCAATGAACCGGAAGAAGACTGGTATGAGGTTGCAACAATGATGGTAGATAGAAATGATCAAACCACTTATCTTCAGGACCCAACAAGTCTAGGTGGATATGATAGCTACAGTGTATCAATCAGTGCTTTTCAGAAACGTGAGGGAAAATGGGAACAGCTAGAAAATATTTTACCCACTGATTTTAAGGAACGCTGTACTAAGTTCTTTCCAATTAATGAATTAAACTCAGCCAATCTAATAGAAATTAATAATGATTATAATTCTTCCTTCATTGAGGCAAATCAATCTATTTTTAATGCTTGGTGCAATGCTCGTATTCATCATCTAGACAAAAATAAGTTGAGTATAGGCTGCAAGGATAATCCTACCTTTATCTTACGCTTTGAAAAGGATCGATTTGTATATGATAAGTCTCCAGATCAGCTACCTGACTTTAAAACAATCTCTTGTGAAGCACTTGACTTGACTGGAACAAAATTACATACCTTCAAAGGTAAGATTGGGGATGATAATAACATTGTTATGGACTTGCGTTTTACTCAAGTTGGACAAGAAGGAAGCATACCAAAAGTAAAGATGAAAGGACAATATTATTATACTCGCGGAAGTAGTAAAATGGATTTGGAAGGCGAATTTTTACTAAGTGTAAATCAACCTATTTCCTTTTTTAGAATGAAAGATGGAAAAAAACGTGAGGTATTTGATCTATTTTTCTTGGGTTGTGAAATGAAAGGATGGTGGGAACATGAGAAAAGACCAAAGAGTATCAATAGTTTTGAACTAAGCTTAATGGAATAAGCATCTCCCTGTTTAAGTAACAGTCTAGATGTTCTAGTAGTTATACTTAGGCGATTTTAAGCTGTGTACATCTATTCCATGATTACTTTTGCCCCCTTACTTAATTAGGCTGTTTCAGTATTATGGATGTTTCTTCTCTCACCTTTTGCCATTGCCGCAAAAGGTGACCAAAAAGTCTAGGACTCAACGGAACGTCAGACAAAGATTAGTCCTCATTGACTGCTACTTCTAAACTTACTTTAATCCAAAGAGCTTGTACTTAATAGACAGGCTTACAGAATATAAGTCGTTCAAATTTAAGACCTTACAATGTTCAGACAGACGAAGCAGCTCTTTCAGACCGTCAATATTCGTCCATCTTTGTTGCTGACAACCCATATAGTCCAGTTGATCCAGTTGGGAAGATTTTGCTAAGTTTTTAGCGAAACTGAGTCTTGATTATTACGTTTGATAGGATATCTTTTCACATGATTTATCCAAACTCTAAAAAGAAATTACCCCGCTTTTGACCATAAAGTACAAAAAGCGGGGTAATTTCTTTTTAAACTCATCTTATAAGTAATTGAGTATAAATTATTTGCTTAATAATGAAAGTCCCTAGTTAGCTCCGTTGATTCCTCAAAGAAAAGCAACGGAGCTAATACAAAATTCAATAATTCCTGTCGTATAAAAACCGGATCTTATTCCCATTCAATAGTTGCAGGTGGTTTGGACGTAATATCATACACAATACGGTTAATTCCATTCACCTCATTGACAATACGTGTAGAGATAGTTTCCAAAACAGGATAAGGAATACGCGCCCAATCCGCAGTCATTCCATCTGTACTAGTCACTCCTCTCAATCCTAGAGTATAATTGTAGGTACGCTCATCCCCCATGACACCAACAGTTCGAATTCCAGTTAAAACAGCAAAATATTGCCAAATTTCACGATTCAAACCTGCTTTTTTGATTTCTTCTCTGTAGATATAATCCGCATCACGTAAAATAGCTAACTTCTCTTCTGTAATATCGCCGATAACACGAATGGCTAAACCAGGTCCAGGGAAGGGCTGACGTTCTACCACATGTTCAGGCAAGCCTAACTCGCGCCCAACTTGGCGAACCTCATCTTTGAACAAATCTTTTAGAGGCTCTATAATTTCATCAAAGTCTACATGATCTGGTAAACCTCCTACATTGTGATGGCTTTTGATTACCGCAGCATGTGTTCCTCCGCTCTCAATGACATCAGGATAGATGGTTCCCTGTACTAATAAATCAACAGCGCCAATTTTCTTCGCTTCTTTTTCAAAAACGCGGATAAAGGTTTCACCGATATTCTTTCTTTTCGCTTCAGGATCACTTATCCCTTCAAGTTGACTTAGAAAGTCTTTGCGTGCATCTACACAAACTAGATTCATGTCAAATTGCTCTGTAAAAACGCGTTCTACATCTTCAGCTTCATTCTTACGCAACAAACCGTTATCTACAAAAATACAAGTTAACTGATGTCCAACCGCCTTGTGTATCAGTGTCGCAGCCACAGAAGAATCTACACCACCAGATAAAGCACATAAAACCTTTCGATCACCAATTTTTTCACGTAATTGTTGGATAGATTCTTCCGCAAAATTACGCATTACCCAATCCCCTTTACATTTACACACTTCGTACAAGAAGTTCTTCAACATTTGTGTCCCTTCAGGTGTATGCATTACCTCAGGATGGTACTGAAAACCATAAATTAACTGCGTATCGTTGGCAAAAGCAGCTACTGGGCAAGTATCTGTACTTGCAATGATATTATATCCAGTTGGTAGATTGCCTACATGATAAGTATGGCTCATCCAACAGCTAGTTTCCTGTGGAATCTGCTTGAACAAAGCATGATCTGTACTTACAATTTTTAGTTCTTTCTTACCATACTCTCTATTCGAAGCTTTTTCTACTGTTCCACCCATCAAATGTGCAGTTAATTGTGCACCATAACAAATTCCTAAGACAGGAATACCCAATTCAAATATCTTAGGATCTACAGTTGGTGCATTTTCTTCATAAACTACACTTGGTCCGCCTGTAAAAATGATCCCCTTAGGTTTTTTTTCTATAATCCGATCTAGTTCGACCTCACAAGGTAAAACTTCACAATATACATTTGCTTCGCGCACGCGTCTTGCGATCAATTGATTGTATTGTCCTCCAAAATCCAAGACTAAAACCAACTCTCGTTGCATAAACCTATTTTTTTTGATTGATAGTTCGTTAAAGAACTACTGTTTGATAGAATTCATTAGCTATTCACCGTTTCTAATCAATTCTAATCATAATTTTAAAAAATTAGAATCAGTGCAGAAATATATTTCTACACTGATTCTTTTATTGTAGTTGACTGTTTAGATTAGTTGCTACTAGTGTAGTTAGGCGCTTCCTTCGTGATATGAATATCATGTGGGTGGCTCTCTCTCAAACTAGCACTTGTAATCTGTACAAAGTTGGCTTTCTCTTGCAAATCAAGAATAGTTGCTGCCCCACAATATCCCATTCCCTGACGAATACCACCAATGAGCTGGAATAAAGTGTCTGCAACCTCTCCTTTGTAGGCTACGCGACCCTCTACACCTTCTGGTACTAATTTTTTCGCATCTTGCTGAAAATAACGATCTTTGCTTCCTTTTTTCATAGCTGCAATAGATCCCATTCCACGATAAACCTTGAACTTACGACCTTGGTATAATTCCATAGCACCAGGACTTTCTTTGCAACCTGCAAACATACTTCCCATCATACAAGTATTAGCACCACCTGCCAAAGCTTTTACCAAGTCTCCAGAGAATTTAATTCCACCATCAGCAATAATAGGTACACCCATTGCTCTAGCTACTTCTGCACAATCCCAAATTGCAGTCATCTGAGGTACACCAACTCCAGCAATTACACGAGTAGTACAAATAGATCCTGGCCCAATACCCACTTTTACAGCATCTGCTCCAGCCTCAATCAAGGCCTTGGTTGCAGCACCTGTAGCTACGTTTCCTGCAATAATCTGTAAATCAGGAAAATTATTTTTGATATTTCTAACCTGATCAATAACTCCTTTTGAGTGTCCATGTGCAGTATCAATGACAATGACATCTACTTGAGCTTTTACCAAAGCTTCTATCCTAAGCATAGTATCTGAAGAAATTCCTACTGCAGCTCCAACTAATAAACGCCCCTTGGAATCTTTCGCTGCCATAGGGTAGCGATCTGCTTTCTCAATGTCTTTGATGGTGATCAGTCCACCTAAACGATTCTGCTCGTCTACCAAAGGTAATTTCTCTACACGATGCTGTCGCAAAATCTCCTTAGATTCTTCTAAAGTTGTACCTATAGGTGCCGTTATTAGATTATCTTTGGTCATTACCTCACCAATTTTTTGGTCAAAATTGGTCTCAAAACGCAAATCTCTGTTTGTTAAAATTCCAACCAAAACACCATCAGAGTCTGTAATAGGTACTCCTGAAATTCGGTACTTATTCATTAACTGGTCAGCTTCATATACATAATGGTCTGGTGATAAATAGAATGGACGTGTGATGACAAAGTTCTGTGAACGTTTTACACGATCAACTTCCTCTGCCTGCATCTCAATGCTCATATTCTTATGTATAACTCCAATACCTCCATGTCTTGCCATAGCAATAGCCATAGCAGCTTCGGTTACTGTGTCCATTCCCGCACTAATTAGCGGAATATTGAGTCTGATTTTTTGTGTGAGTTGCGTTTCTAATTTTGCAGCATTTGGTAAGACTTCTGAGTAGTTCGGTGCAAGAAGTACATCATCAAAAGTAATCCCTTGTTTTAGCAATTTTTTCATATATAAAGTATGAATTTGGAGTGAATGAAGTGGTTGGTTTTGACTTTTATCTAAGCTTAACCCTCTTTTTGAAAAAATTGCAAGCAAATTTACACTCTTTTAGTTTAAAAACAATGAGATCTCCCTTAGAATTAATATTAATTTAACAGGAGCAATAGTTTAGATGGGGGATTATAATAACAGATTACACTTTTAGTTTGGTATGATTTTTACTTAATATTAAGTACAAACATAGTTTAATGTATTTATATATTAAATGTAATTTAATTAAAAATATATTAAAAAAGGTAACATTAATGGTAATCTTATCATTATATAATACTTTGATAAGTAGTTTGTTATTGACTTTATCCTTTGTATTCTAGTTAGATATCAAATTAAAATCAATAATAATTATACTTTATCAAATACAAAGTTTGAATAATTAGTCTTATTTATATATTTTTATAAATAAGTCGTTGGGATAATCTGAAGTAGAGTTTTATTTCTATTCCCAACGCATACACGTTTTTTTCATTAAAAAAAGGGAATCTACAATTATTCTTTTAGCTGAGAAGCTATTGAATTTATAATGAGAAATAGATTTGGGAAAATCTATTTTATTCTATTTCAGTAGGTACTCAATACAGATAAATGCTTTTTAAAAGCCAAAAAGGGGTGATCCTTTTTTGGCTTTTCTTATTGATTCTTTGGTGCAAAGCCAAGTTTGAAGAACCCAACTTTGCACCGAAAAATAGCTTAATTTTAGAAAAAAGCTTTATCATTTATTCTAATGTACAATAACTACCTTTCTAGTGTAACATTGCTTGTTAGGAGTGCACATTTTAAAAAGACTAACTCCTGTAGGCCATTGTTTTGTATCTAGTTCTATTTGATTCATCCCTTGGTTGATCGGATATTCTCGCTGCATAAATAAATTACCCAAAGCATCATATCCTGAAATATGGAGTCTGGTATCTACTTCTGAATCCATTGATATCATCATTTGTTCATCAGCAGGATTAGGATAGATATTTAGAGAGTGTTTGAGCTTTTCAAGTTCTACAGCCTTTAGGGTAGAATAACTTACTGCCCCATTTTTTTCAACAATTTTCAGTCGATAATATAAAAGAGTATAGTTCGGGTTTTCATCTACAGAAGAATAAGTATTATTTGGCTGATTTTTAGCTAGTTTCTTATCTATTTCTTCAAAATTAATACCATCACGAGAACGTTCTACAATATAATAAGCCAATTCTTCTTCAGCTTTAGTTACCCAATCAAGTTGTACAGTCTGATCATCCTGAACTGTTGCATCAAATGAGAGTATATTCAGTGAAAGCATTTCAGGTACATTATTTAATCTCAATAGAAAGGCGCCTAAGTCATCTGTTTCTATTTCAATGCCTATAACATCAATAGTGCTGGAAAAAGGATCAGTCTGGGATCCTGTCAGCGGAAGAATCGAATACGGAATAGGTGCTGAGGCAGCTCCTACAGTAATAGTATCCTCAAATCGGAAAATTTCCATATAACCTAACACATACCCCCAATAAGTTCCATAATGTGCTGCTAGCTGCTGTAACTCTGATTTATCTATATATAGGCGTATGCTTCCTCTTTCTGAGTCTGTAGATTCCATAACCCAGTGACGTGGTAAATAAGGCTCACCTTGCCAATACTCTAACTGAGTATCAAAGTAAGCATGAACATCCACCTGACCTAAAGCAACTGTATCTGTACTGTCTTTTTTATCTTTGATAGAAACTATTGGTCGTACAGTTTGATCATCAAAAAAATGCGTCCATGTTGGCTGATTTGTTAACACACAAGAACCATGACTCTCTTGTTCTACAAGTACACCAGTAGGTACTGTTGCAGCCAAAAAACTTATAGGTGCATTAAAATCACGATCCCCACAGCGTAGGCCTGCCGCATCTATTTGGTAATTTGTATTGGCTAAGGGTCTGAGAGTTAGCATTCCCTGATAAACCGTATTGACATCATTATCATCATCATCAAAATAGAAAGTATCAACTCCAGATTGCCCCAAATCATCAGACCAGGTCACAATAATACTATAAGGATAAGTTCCTGTCAAATCAATAGGAATCAAAAGGCTATCACCACCATTACAAAAATTAAATATCGGATCATGTGAAATACTAACGGTCTGTACAGGTGGTAACTGAAACCGCCATATCCCAGAAGCTGATCCATTAATATTGTCACTATTCTGTCCTGTATTGAAATACAAAATTTGATGTCTAGAAGCATTAACGGGATCAAAAAGCCCCTTAGTTGCTTGAATATCCTTTATTTTAACATAATCCACACAAAAAGACTCTCCATATTCTTTATGGATATATGCATCTTGTCCAGCCAGAGTCGACTCTATGTATACAAAGTCCGAGGCGTTTCCATCAGCAATAATAAGTCCATGTTCTTCAGTGAGTTCTTGAGTTGTTCCACTCTTTAAGTACCAGTGATGTCCACCTGTTAGGCGAAGGCTATCAAAGGTATTACTTCCATTTACAATAGTTGTACCGTAGAAGTAAGCAAAAGTATAATTGGCATCACTATGTACTACAGATTGATTATTATAATCTTTGAAATGAACCTTATCATAAGTCAAATCATCTCCCATTACAAAAACCTTAGTAAAATTAGCATTCACTGAATTTTCTTGGAAATTAACCGTACTGTTTTCACTTAAGATTTGCATTCCAGTTGAATTAGAGATATCCCAAGTCCATCCATAATAAGAAGAATAAGCACCATTACATAGTAAGTTCACCGTAGAATTCCGAATATCTAAGACTCGAAACTTAGAAGTTCGATATGCTTTGAATCTAGAACGGATGGTGACTTCGTGTCCATTCGTCTTAAAAATCCCTGCATCTAATACAAATCCTGTGTAGCAACCAGAAGCTTCATCATGTAAATAGAAATCGTCTAAGAGCTCCCAGGTTCCTAACTCATTATCAAAGACTATCCCACAACTCTTGATTAGAGAACCATTTGGGTTAATTGTATTATTGCCCTCTCCTACAAAATAGATGGTTCCTCTCAATACAAAATGAGTCATATTATTATATAAATCTAAACTTCCTGCTATGTAAAGTTCATTTCCTGTAATTCTGATATCCGCCCTACACACAAACGTTTTGCAAAAAGCAGTTTGATCAATATTACATCCATTACTATTTGAGCTAAAGGATAGATTATCAAAAATAACAGAATCAGACAAAGTAGGAACACATCCACCTGCTACTCCCACCAAGCTAGCTGAATCTGTAGTCCAATGACTAGGGTCACTCCAGTTGCCTGTAAAATCGTTGGGATTTGCAGCATTTGCTCGCCAATAATACGTTTTGGGTAAGTCTGGACTAAATAACCAACCATTATTTCCACCACCATCAATACAACCAAAGGCATTAATTGCCAATCCTGTGTTATTGATTCCTTGGATAAAACAGTTGCTAACTTGTGCTCCTCCAACTTCTAACAAACCTGTATTGCCTTGATAAGGGCGGATAGTAATTTGTGTATTACAATCTCCTTCTGCAATGATCGAATCGGCAACATAAAGATTCCTGAGCTCACAATTACGCCCAATATGCAAGCGCAATTGTCCGTTATAATTTGTCATAGTTCCTGTAATTTGGGTAGAATTTGCCCTAAACTCTATATCTCCCAAAGACTCTACATCTCCCATAATAATATTGAGTGTACCTACAAATTGTAAACGAACTCCCCAACCATAAACATTAGGTAAATAAACAGGAGTGCTATATGGATAATCCTTTTGTGTTCGAATATCAACCGATCCTGATGTCCCCATAAAGTTGAATGTAGTACTTCCTAGATAACTGATTGTAGTTCCTCCATAATCGTAGTAGTTCCCAAGTAGTTCTATATTTACATTGTCTAGAATTCTGTTGCCCAAGGTGAGTACATCTGTTTGGATGGTAATATTGTAAGCCCTAAGCGTAGAATATAACCAGCCTCTGAGCTGAGAAACGATAAGATTATCCGCCAATAAATAGTCTGAATATTTCCAAAAAATAAGCTCTCCTAGTACCAATCCATTGGTTGTAATAGTATCTCCTTGACCGTGTAAATAGATTGGATATCCACCTGTAGGAGAAGCCATTTTACTATCAAAAACAACCTTGCCAAAAATATGAAATGTATTTTGTAATATAAACGTTGCATTATTGACAATAGACACTTCCCATTGCATTGACTTACAATAAGCATTTATGTCAATAATAATATGTTTGGTTGGCATTGGAAAAGAACTTCCATCAATAATAACATCATCAAAAGGTCTAGGAATACATCCTTGTGTATTACTCCCCCAAGCCCCATTATTGAGTACTTGCCAATTTTGTGGATTACTCCAAAGGTGATCTCCACTATCTACAAATCGCATCATTTTTCCAGTAACAGAAACAAAATTCCAGTTTGCATCATTACTTCCTCCGTTTATTCCCTGAATAACCTTGTAGGTACGTCCACCAGTAATATCACAATCCATATTCTCCAATATCATTTGGCTCAAAACAAGTTCTCCAGGTGTTTTCTTTCTGATTAGACCACGCATTTTCCCCTTTCCTCTGATGGTAATAAACTCACTACAACCATTAGAAGAAAATATAGAGTCTACCTCTAAAAGACTGTAATTATGATTATTAGTAAAACTATAATCTTTTTCATTGGAGAGCATAAGATCGTCTACTCTAAATCTTGTATCAACAAAATTGGCACTTCCTTGAAAATTAACAAAGTGACAGTTGATATCTCCTTCTACATTGATGTGGGAGTGTGTGGTAATAGAATCATAGGTTAAACTCTTTCCAAAATAACTATATTGATCTCCTCCAATAACTTGATCAAAAATAAAATGTGTTTCTTGTACAGAAAATGTATTAAAATTTTGAATAGATCCATCAAAATCAATCCACCAGGCTTTTGATGTTCCTTGGTTTAGACCTCTCAATCTAATCGTAGAATGATCTAAAATTAAACCTCGATTGACAGAATTATTCGTTGAATAGAAAAAATCAGTAGTTATGGCTTGTGAATTACTATTAATCCGACCATTATATAGAACGATACTACCTATTGGTATTGTCCAAGACCAGTTATCGTCTTCCTCCATAAAATCATCTACCCAAAAATCATCTTGTAATACCCACTCTGTTTGAGAACCTCCATCAAATTCTATCCTATTGAGCAGAAAACGATTACCTGCTGACCGAATAATCTCTGTACCATTTTTGACAGATCTAAACCTTAGGATTCCTCCAAATTGGAAATCACTAGCAGTTGTTAACTCAAATGAACCGTATACATCTAGAGTAATATTCGTATTTATGCCAACAAAATCTATACTATCCAGAGAACTTTGAGATACCGTAAAGTTTTGGCAGTTTGCATTGGAGTTAATGGTAACTGTACATTTAGTACTACCAGTAGTACTATTCAAGAAATGTACATTGTCTACAGATATAGGCGCTTGAGAAGCTGTGGCACCAGTTGGACTTCCAATTCTCCATTTCGAAGGATCGTTGAAGTCACCATTGCCACCCACCCAGTAATAATCAATTGCAGAAAGCTGATGATTGATGAAGATACAGATTAATGTTAATAGATATAGTTTCATAAGATGTCTTGTATTAAGCTGTGAACAGTTTTAGAAATATACAGTCCAAAAAGTCTACCATATAAAATACAATATATAAAACAATGATAATCAGTTCATAATAAATATTTCTTAAAACTAAAAATCTGTACAATGGACTTTTTCCAAAAAAAGGAAGTCTTCCATTTTCTTTATTTTATGCAAAATCCCAGCTCAGAAACTCAAAGGTAGTCCTCATCTGAATCTTTTATTGGCGCAGAGCTAAAGGTTTGTGCTTTAGATGGATATTTCGTATCTATAGCGCAGGCATTAATGACATTGTTTAACTTCGTTGAGCCCTTCGAGTAGGGCTTGCGCCAATAAAAAAATGAATCCAAATAACTTTTGGATTCATTTTTTTATCACTTTGCTATATAACTGTACATAAAGTAGTTTACCATACTCCCATTATCGCATCTTCATGGTACCAATTTAATTGAATATGCCCACTCCCGTAAGGAATTAAAGACTGTCCTATGTAGTAACTCTGATGTCTTGAGATTGAAACCCAAGAGAAAAAGCCTGTTAAATCGTACAGATCATTGCCATGAATATGTATTCCTGTAGCACCAACCAAATTTGTACTATAGTTAAACTCCCAAGTAGTGGAGTCGTTTACTTGAGTTACAATTTGGAGTCTTACCATTTCATTAGGCCCTAGTGGTTCTCCTTTCCAATAATACATAGCCCCGGCAGGTGAAGGAAATATAATTGTATCTGCTGGAGGAACTGCTTCCTTCATGGTCAGAGGGATATGATAGGTATTATCTTCTGTTTCCCAGTGAATCGTATCACTTAGAATACCATCTCCTCTCTCCTGTTTATAATAAACATAAGTAGTATTACAAGTTCCCCCTCCTGAATACACCTGTTCTTGAAAATCAATACCTCGGTATACCAAACGATCAGCTAAAGGAAGATACAAGCTTCCTTTTCCTTCATCTACACTACCGTCAGGCTGAATAGAATCCATATCTATTCTGATAGAACTGGAATTATTATATGCCCAATAATTAGCTGTCAGATCAAAAAAAGCATCATTTGGATTAGTGATTTCTTTTGCATGATAATAGCCCTTTTCATCGCATCGTTCTTCTTTTTTTTCTTCCATTTCTTCCTTGGAACAACTAAAGGTAAATAGGCTAAGAATAGAGAGGAGTAGTAGTAAGTGTTTCATATTTGTTTGGTATTTAAAATTAATGGAAATTATTCCTTGATAAAATAGTATTAATATTTAATTTATGAGTTATACTTTTATAATATTCAAAAACCTTGCCTGTCAAAAATGAAACATTCAATAACTAATTAGATAATGGTCATAATAAAAGTTATTTTTGTTTTTCTCATCCTTGTTTAGAAAATCTAAAAATCCTTTCCTTAAGTCTCGTATTTTCCCTAAATTTCCTGAATCTCCATAGTGAGGATTTGTTGGGATAAATGGCAATAACATCCTGAAATTTCCAATCACCTGTCTTTCTAGTAAATATTCAAGATCTAATACAGTTCCACATTGTGGACAACTAATCCCCTTTTGCATTGGTTCTAAAGGCAATTCTATTGCTATATCTTTCCCTCTCAAAAAATAATCTAAGGTGGTATCTAATACTTTCTGTTGCAATTGCTTTTCATTGTAACAACTAGGACAAGACTTTTTACATGTTAGTTCCTCTTCTCCAAACTCACCGAATTTAATCTCTTCTTTATTTTTATACTTCTCATACTCATAGTCAAAAAAATAGCCCTCATCTCCTATAAACCAATCATAGGGTCTGTATTTTATTTCAAACTCATCTATTTCTAAATCTAACTTTAAAGGTTGTTTGTTTTTTGCTTTGTGTTCATACAGGTCTAAGACTTTCTGAGGTACACCACTTACCAAGCTGATAATTTTAAAAAGATCATTGGGCAACACTGTTTTTCTAGATAGTAGATAGATATTATAAATTTGAGACATACTGATCATTTTATTTGCAGAGTATATACGAGATTATCACTAAATAGATACATCTTCTACAGACGAAGTACAATAGAAATAATTAACAATCTTAGACTTTTTATTAACTTTGAAGCACAAACTGAATCATTGAAAAATAATATAGCAAAGTACCTTAGTTCATAGTTTTCTTAGCTGCGTTGAGCCTTTCAGAGTTTAACTGTGTTGAGCCCTTCGGGATTGCTAAAAAATAAAAAATCAACGAACTAGTAAAAGTAAAAATCATGAAAATTGCAATACTAGGTTACGGAAAAATGGGAAAGATTATTGACGAATTGGCAACAGCGCAAGGTCACCAAATTGTTCTAAAAATTAGTTCTGCCAACCAAAATCTATTAACAGCTCAACATCTTCAACATGTTCAAGCAGATGTTGCTATCGAATTTAGTCGCCCAGAAAGTGCTTTCGATAATATTACAACTTGTTTCATGGCTGGAATTCCTGTAGTTTCGGGGACAACTGCTTGGTTGGATCGTTATGAGGAAGCTTGTGAAATCTGTAAAGAACAAAAGGGGGCATTTTTATATGCTTCTAATTTTAGTTTGGGGGTAAATATATTTTTCTCTGTTAATCAAAAATTGGCTGCTTTGATGCAGCCCCATACAGATTATAGTGCGAAGATGTTGGAGATTCATCATACCGAAAAATTGGATGCACCAAGCGGTACTGCTATTACTCTAGCAGAAGGAATTATAGCAGAAAATCCTAAACTAAATCAGTGGAATCTAGGAACAGAGGCAAGCGAAGAAAGCTCTATTCCGATCGAAGCACAACGCATTGCTAAAGTTCCTGGTACACATATCGTTACTTATTCTTCAGAAGTTGACCAAATTATAATTAAACATGAAGCTAAAAGTAGAAAGGGATTTGCACTTGGTGCAATTACTGCGGCTAAATGGCTGATTGGTAAGGAAGGAATTTATAGTATGCAAGATTTGATCAATGGTCTATAGAATTAGAGCTTGTCTAAATTTATCATAATTGTTAATATGCAATGCCAATTTTAGACAAGCTCTTCGTAGTTCATAAACTAAAAATAGAATCTAAATGATTACAAACACCTAGAGATTCAAAAATTCAGATTTGGTTTAATAAAACCAATAGTTCGTATTTTTTTTACAACTACTTGATTATCAATTAGCAAAACAAAGCTTTTTAACTTTTAACTGCGTTGAGCCCTTCGGGGTTTGCTTCGCAGAGCACTTCGTGGTTAACTGCGTTGAGCCCTTCGGGGTTTATAAAAAAGGATAAAAAGTCACGGACTATTAATAAAATTATACTATGCATAAAATTATACTACTACTAAGTTTGAGTCTGTTCCTACTGATTTCTTGCAAAGGTACACAGGTTGATAAGGAAACTCATTCTAGTAAAAATCTAAAAAGTTATTTCCCTAGTCCGATACAAGACTTAAGGCTCAATATTACTGAAGAAGTACTCCAAAAACAACGTCTAAAGCTTTATCCTGTAAGTACACAAACTCCAAATACTAAGGAGTTTATGGAAGATGTGGATACAAAGGAAATCAAAAGTATTCAGTATTATTTAGAGAAGGCTGCAGAGACAAACTACGAACTTACAAAGGTGGTCGTATTGTACAATACAGATATAGATCCCAAGGAACAAGCTCAACAGTTATTCGGTGCCCCCAATGATAATCAAAATACAAGTTGGTACAAGGTTTATGATAATCCTACAGTGCAGTTGAAAGCAAAAACGTATCGACAAAAACTAGAAATCTGCTTACACAAAACCAATTCTTCTAGTTCTGAAGAAAAATAAACTATTATGACAGCCCAAGATTCGTCGTTCAAGAGCAAGTTGGCAGATTGGTGGTCTCAATTTTATAAAACTCTATTTTTTGGAGCCAATCTTATCCTATTTCTATTACTTTTAGCCAGTTATTTAAGTGCTTTGGTTTCTCCTGAATCTTTTTACTATTTAGCGATTATTGCCCTAGGTTACCCATTTTACATAATTTTTAATATTCTCTTTGTGTTCTTTTGGTTGTATCATAGAGAACGAAAGGTTTATTTCTCACTTGCTGCAATTGTGATTGGGTTTTCTCATTTTATGAATCTTTTTGCGCTAAATATAGGAGAAGATACCCATATTCAAGAAGGCGATTATACATTTATGACCTACAATGTACGTTATTTTAATGCACCTTTTTACAAAAAAAGAGAAGATTTAGATAAGGAACGCAATCAGATATTAGAATATATCCAGCAACGAGATGCAGACATATTCTGTGGTCAAGAATTTTCAGGAAAAAAACAAGAAGATGCAGCTTATATACAGCAATTCATGAAAAAAAAATGGCCATATGCACATATCCAAGCTAGCTTGAGTATATATAGTAAGTATCCTATTCTGAAACGTGGTATACTCGATTTTGAAGGTACCCACAATGCAGTACTCTATGCAGATATCAGCTTTCCTACAGGAACTATGCGGGTATATTGCATGCATTTGCAATCAATTCGCCTAAATGCTAATGAAAAACAACTCAAAGATGTTACTACACTCAATAATAAGGCTACTCAAAATAAGTATAAAAAAATTGGCTCTAAGCTAAAACGTGCTTTTGTCATGCGAGCAGACCAAGTAACTCAACTAAAAAAACATATTGATACTAGTCCTTATCCTGTTGTGGTATGTGGAGATATGAATGATACTCCTATTTCCTATGCTTATGCACAATTAACACAACAACTCAAGGACAGTTTTCGTGTAAGAGCATTTGGTCTAGGGACAACCTATGCAGGGAGTTTACCTTTATTACGGATTGATTATATTTTATCTAGCAAATTACTCAAGATTAGAAGTCACCAGGTTTTATCTGCAAATTTCTCTGACCATTACCCTATTTTGAGTCGTTTATCTTTTTAAGAATTTGATCGATAAGATTATAAGTTCTAACTTGTATATAAGTAGAGTGCATAAAAGCCCTAAGCATTATGTTTCTCTTTGAAGTTGAGTACGTACTTGCATCCTTTATAAAACTAGTATTATCTTGCGATTAGAAATGTCTACATTACCCTCTATATTACTATGTATACTGAGTAGTTTACTACTCGGAAATATTAGCCAAGCACAGAGCATAGAACTCGATGCAAGGAATAAACCCTTGGAGCAGATCTTGATGGAAGTAAACAGCCAATATAATCTTCAGTTTTCTTATATTTCTAATGCAGTATTGGACTGTAAGGTGACCAAAAAAGGTACCTTTTCTTCTAAAAAAAAGTTTGTACAAATGCTCTGTGAAGAATGCAAGTTGAGCTATAAGAAAAAAGGGAATGTCTTTGTTCTGAAGACTGTTTCTCAAAAGGAAATCCGTACATCAAATACTTCTGTTAAGCCTACAGAGAAAAACGATAAAATTTCAAAATCTCAGAAAACGCCAACCTATATCTACAAGGGGCAAGTTATTGATGCTCAAACTAAAGAGCCTCTTCCCTTTTCTACAGTCACTCTAGGACAATACCAATTTTTTACGGATGAAAATGGCAGTTTTAATTATACCACAGAAGATTCTGTGCTGAATGTTGGCGTTTCTTATGTGGGGTATAAAAATCTAGATTCTACGGTTCGCAATCATTCCAACATACAACTGGCTGTGTCTACTGCTGGAAATCATCTTGAGGAGATTCAAGTAAAAGCCAATACAGAGGGGATCGAAAATATTCACTTGGGAAAAGAAGTAGCCAATATTAAACTCAATCATAAATTAGCACATTTGTTACCTGGTGATAATAACAATACTATTTTCAACCTCATGCGCCTGCAAGCAGGCGTTTTGGCCTCTGGCGAACCTAGTGATGACTATGTCATTTGGGGAGCCAATAAGGGCGAAACCCAAGTTTTGTTTGATGGGATTACAGTATTTAGCACCAACAGTATTAGGGGGAATATTGGTTCGTTCAATCCTCTGATTATAAAAGATATAGAGGTCTACAAGGGTGGATATGATGTAGATTTAGGAGATCGAGTTGGTGGATTGGTACAGATCACAAGTCTAACTGGAAATCCCAATAAATGGATTATCAAAGGAGAACTAAACAATCAAGCATTGAGTACTTATGTTAATGTTCCAATTTTCGGGAAATCTACGCTACAAATTGCTCACCGAAGTATTTTTCCTAATTTATTTAATCTAGATGGAAGATATAGAGAAAATGAAAAGTATCTGGAAAATAGTCGAAGATTTACTGATGCAAATCTAAAATTTACGACAGAATTCCCTAGTAGAGATCAACTTACTCTAAGTGGTTTTTACAGCAATGAACGGAATGAAGATTATTTTCAACAGGAGGTCAATGGGATTACTTATGGACAAGAACAAAGTATCAAAGAAGAACAAGCAGGGGCAAGTATCAATTATAACAGATATTGGAAACGATTGGGAACTACTCAATTTCAGTCCTCTTACTCACATTTGATTTCTAGCTATCAAAATGATTTATTCATAGATCAAGATACTGTAGATGAAAATAAACCTTGGGAGGATGTTTATACTTATTATCGGGTACACGATGTTTCATTTAGAATACATCACCAGTTTCCAAATTGGGATAATCATTTGTTAAAAGTTGGACTGGCTTGGACAAACAATAATAGTCACTTGGGACGATATGGTAGTGATGATGATAATGAACTGACCCGATCCTTTGATGGGAATATGAATAGGCTTGGTGCCTATGCCAAATATACCTTGTTTTTAGGTAATCACTTGAAGATAAACCCATCTGTACGTATGGATATCCCTATGAATATTGTCAAACCCTTTGTGCAGCCTCGTTTACGCATAAGTATTGATCCGTTTGATAAATTCAAAATCCATTTGGCTTCGGGCTTATACAAACAGTTTATTGTTGCCAATCCAATTGTTGATGTTTGGGACAACTATATTTATTATTGGCAAATCTCGAATAACGAAGAAATTCCTATTCTCAATGGACACCAACAGATCTTGAGTCTGTCTTGGCATAATACTTTTTTTTATATTAATACTGATGCCTATTTTAAATACACCAGTGGATTAACTCGTCTAGAGATGGAATTCTTGGAAGATCAAGAAGAAGAAGAAGAAGAAGGATCCCTAAGCCTTATGACAACCTATGGGGAAGGTAGAGCATATGGCTTGGATATTCAAACAGGTTTTCGTTTCAAACAACAGGAAATTTGGTTGGCGTATTCTCTGAGCAAAACAGAAGAGCGGTTTGATGATCCAACTCAAAAATTTATTTATACCAGTGCTCCTCAAGATCAACGACATGAATTGAAACTCTCTGGAATTTTTGCCATCCCACCATCTTTTCGTTTTTCTTTCGATTATATCTTAGGATCTGGCTTCCCTGTTTCGCGGTCTAATTTAAACATCAATAACTATGAGAATTTATATAGTCGCTTGGATTTAGCCTGTTCGTATTCTTATTATAAACCTAATTTTAGAATGGAATTTGGTGCTTCGGTTTCCAATGTTATTGGGACAAAGAATATTTCATTTAATAATTTTTCTACCTTTCCAGATAGTTGGGTACTTTATTATAATAGTACACCTAGGACTTTTAGTTTATTTATGAATGTTTATTTTGAATTGGCTAAATCTTCTAAGTAATCTAATTGTCTTGACGATTCTAGTGCTGTGCTAATGAATGATTGAATTTGTTTAAATAACTATTACAGAATAATGAATAACATACGAATCACCCTGATCATTGGATTAAGTATTTTTTTTCAACATCTAATATATAGTCAAGCTGAGCCAAATGTTCAGTTTCTTCAAAAAGTTGGA